>NZ_CP041767.1:5210000-5492500 GCF_022026395.1 Brevibacillus brevis
ACCAAAGGTAGGCAAAGCGGGCACTTGATCGCGCACCAGCGTATGCCTCGTCCGCACCTGTGGCCAGTCAAAGGACTTTCCATTAAAGGTCACCAGATGCGAGGACTTCTGTGCTTGCTCCAAAAACGATTGGTACAAGGTCACCTCTGCATGCGGGCCTGGGAGAAAATGCTGGCGCACCACGACATGCTCCCCCTCGAAACGACTGTACCCCAAAAGAAAAATCGCATTGCCTGCCCCACCTGACAGCCCTGTCGTCTCCGTATCGAAAAACAGCAAGTCTTCTGGCTTCCTGCCCGCAGCGGACAGCGGATGCTCTCGACCAGCCGCTTCCCACATACGGATCGCCTCATGCAGCTCAGAAAAGGCGTAAGCCCCATGCCGCTGATTGATCGGATAGCGAACCTCGCGAATCATGACGTACTCGTCATCCCAGATGTAGGGCGATGCCTGCATTTCCTTCCACTTATCGGCAAAAGGTATCTGTAGCTCGGCGTTGCTATCCGCTGGTACAGCCGCCCTCGTCTCTTCCATCGACTCTTCCTTGCGAATGGGCGTTTCCGATTCGACTGCTGGCGCTACCGCTTTGTCCGTTTCCAGCGAGAGATGTCCCTTCATCCGTTGCAGCTTGGATTTAAGAGACATAAGTGCTTCCCCCTTGCGCGATTCGCAGCAAGGTCATGGCTAGCCCTTTGCTGCCGTCATCTGTCGCTCCCACACAAGATGGACAGCCTGACTCACACGGGCAAGAGACAATCATCCGCTCTGCCTGCGTTAAAATCGTCTCCATTTCCTTATACACTTGCTCGCTCAAGCCGATGCCTCCCGGATAACGGTCGTACAGAAAAATCGTCGGCTCCTGCGAATGAACGGCCTTTCGTTGCGGTATCACGTGCAGGTCCATCGGGTCGCACATGACAAACAGCGGAGCTACGTGCTGCAAAACATGAGCCAAACCGACCAAGCCACGCTCCACATCCTCTGTCCCGATCTCGCCGAGCAACGCTTCCGAAAAGCCGATCCACGCCGCATTTGTATGCAGTTCCTCTTCCGGCAAATGAATCGGCCCCGAGCCGATGTTTTCGTGCGTTTCGAACTTGATTTTCTTAAAGATCGTCGCCATTGCATTCACTGCCACTTCGCCATAAGCCAACGTGCTCTGCGCATGACGACGGGACTGATCCTGCTCCAATACCTTCAGCGAGACAGCCAGGTTGGCATCCGTGTAATAATCGACCTGCACTTCCCGGACATACGCCTTCTTTTCCTCGTAGTCCAGCTTTTCCACCTGGAATTGCGTCCCCTGATGCAGGTAAATGGCTTCGTCATGCAAAAGCGTCATGGAGCTAAAACGGTCCATTTCTCCGATAACACGCTCATTTCCCCGTTCACTAATGTCGATAATCACAACATTTTCCTGCGAAGCTGACCGTAGACTGATGTTGTGGGCCGGGAATGAATCGTTCATCCAGAACCACTTGCCCCGCGAGTAATGAAGCACCTGCTCCTCGGTCAAGAACTCCAGAATTTCCACGATTTCCGCACGTCCGAATGTATCTCCCTCCCGAAACGGCAGCTCGTACGCCGCACATTTGAGATGATCCACCAAAATAATCAGGTTATCGGGATTGATCCGCGCTGTCTCAGGACTGCGGTCGAAAAAGTACTCCGGATTGGCGATCACATACTGATCCAATGGTGTGGAGCTACCGACCATAACGACGACGGATTCCCCCTGCCTTCTTCCCGCCCGTCCTGCCTGCTGCCATGTGCTTGCGACCGAGCCTGGATAGCCAGTAATGACACACGCTTGAAGCTGCCCGATATCTACCCCGAGCTCCAGCGCATTGGTGCTGACCACGCCCATAATGTCGCCATTGCGCAAGCCGCGCTCGATCTCTCTGCGCTGGCTCGGCAAATAGCCGCCGCGATACCCTTGGATCGTTTTTGGTCCAAGCTTGCGGCGAATCAGCTCCTGCAAATACGTGAGCAATATCTCTACTCGTACGCGGCTTCTCGCAAACAGAATCGTCTGAATGCCATTGGTAAGAAACTGCTCGGTAATGTCCCGCGCCTCCAATGTAGCACTCCGTCTAATATTGAGCTGCTTGTTGACCACAGGCGGATTGTAGAAAAGGAAATGCTTGATGCCCGACGGAGCACCATTGTTATTGACCAGCTCTACCTCTTCTTCTGTCAGGGCTTCCGCCAATTGTTTCGGGTTGGCGATGGTCGCCGATGTGCAAATAAATTGCGGGTGGCTCCCATAAAAAGCGCAAATACGCTTCAACCTCCGAATGACATTGGCGACATGACTGCCAAAAACGCCGCGATATGTATGCAACTCGTCAATTACGATGTATTTGAGATGCTCGAAAAAGGACACCCACTTGGTGTGATGGGGCAAAATGGCGGAGTGCAGCATGTCTGGGTTGGTGATGACGATATTTCCTGCCTTGCGCACCATCTGCCGGATATTTGCAGGTGTATCACCATCATACGTTTCCGATTTGATGGAGAAGCCCATTTCCGTAATCAACTCGTGCAGTTCGGACTTTTGATCCTGTGCCAAGGCCTTGGTTGGGAACAAGTAAAGTGCCCGCGCTTGCGAGTCTTCCGATAACGTCTGGAGGATCGGCAAATGATAGCACATGCTTTTGCCAGAAGCCGTGGGCGTAACCGCTACGATGTGTTTACCTTCGCGCACATGGCGAAAAGACGTTTCTTGATGCGTGTATAAGGAGGGAATGCCTCTATTTATTAGGGCATCTCGAATTCGTCCATCCAGCTCACTTGGAAATGGAACGGACTTTGCTTCACGAGCAGGAATGACCCTCCAATGCGCAATGTTATCGCGAAATCGTTCATCTGTTTTTATGTGATCCAATATGGCTGCGATATTTTTTTTCACATTCATTTTCGTCACCTTCTTGCTACCATTTTACGAATGGACGTTCGGTATGTAAACATGGAATAAAGATCCACATTAGATGAAACCGATCCTCGATTATGAAAACTCGTAACTCGAGGAAATGTGGGTGGACGACATGGAGAAGTATAGTTGCTGAAAAAGTAGGCTATTTAAATTATTCAAAATTCTAAAGTCGAGGTAAATTTATATTTTTTTGATTTTGGCAGGAAAATTTTGAAACTTTTCAAAAACAGACTTTATAAGCTTGGTTCCATGCTACTATTAGGGACTTTAACGTTTACTTCTGTAGTTTCTCCAACCTCCGCTACCGAGCCTATTAACATTGAGTATAAAAACTCCATGAATGAGGCCTTACAAGAAATAGATGAATTTGCACACGAAAATATACACATTGATTATATTAAAGAAGATGATCAATTTAGAGAAACTAAGATTATTAGTAACACCGAACAAGTAATTACTCGATTAAATAAAGAAACAAATCAATTGGAAATCATTACTGACAATAAGGAAGCATTCACCATAAACCTGGATGAAAACCGAAATAACGAAAAGAAAAAAGGCTTAATGGCTGCAAGACCTAATGAAAGAGGATCTTCCTTACTTTATGACGGTGAATATAGAGGATGATATAATTACTCTAATGGAAAAGACTTTTGGGCTCTCGAATGGGAAGGTAATACCAAAAGTACCTTTGAAAACAATAAGAACTCTAGCAATATCAAAGATTTTATTCAGGCAATTGACGCGCTTGAAAATAAAGAAGATAATCTTGCTACCGCTCTCGCTGTCGGTGTTCCTAGTATAGGCGTTTCAGTAGTTGTCACTGCTATTACTGCAACACCAGCAGCGAAGTTAACATTATCTATTTTGGCTGGAATTGCAGCTACTCTTGCATTAACTGCAACTTGCTTAACGATTATGAATGACATGCTACCGACTGTAAGAATAGCAAACAGGACCTTCTATAAGATTTCTATAGAAACACCAAAAATTGCTCCTCTTTCTAACGATTCTTTTGAAGAAATTTTAACTCAGTAGAATTGTAAATCCGCCTTTCTTTTAAGGCGGATTAGCTTTTTCAAAATATGTAAAGTTTAATTGGAGGTGATTACCTTTGATCTTAGAATCAATATTTCTTCCTTTGATAGTTGCTTTGCTCTTGCCAATCGCATTCAGTCTCAAAAAAATAGCAGTGCAAAATGATAAAATAATTGAACTTCTTGAGGAATTGAAAAGCGTTAGCCAAAGCAGCTTCTTCATCCTTGGTCAGTATAAATACCCTATAAGTATACAAAAGCCACGAAAAGAAGATTCGTGGCTTTTGTGTCTTTCATTCATTATTCTACTTCCTACGTTATTATAAATGGACGTTCGGCATGTAAACATGGAATAAAGATCCACTTTGAACAGATACTACTACCACCCCAAGTACGTAGAGGTATGTTCATGAAAGACGCTACTTTAACCTTTTTCAGGTAGTTTGTATGCTGAGGCTCACCATTGGCTTAATGAATCATGTAATTGTCATCCCGATTTTGAGGGATGCCGCAAAACGGGATGCCTGGATTTCCGTTATTTTGGCCGTTATCTTCTTCATCGTATGGATTTGTCTTCTCTATTAGGCTTTTGCGAAAACAACAGGCATCTCGAGATGGAAAGTTAAGTTACGCAGTAAATCTCCTAGCTGAAGGAACTTATGTTCTTTACATTAATCCTTATACAGACCCAATTCAAAAACCAGTTCCTTACGCATTTAAAGCGATCTTTAATCAGTAAACTTCATTCGCTAAATAAACTTACGACAAATGGCTCCTTTTTGGGGCTTTTTTGCATGATGATACCGAGCAACCCGGGACCAGTCGGCGTCCAATCCCGATTTGTTATCTCAATCCTTGCTTACTGAAGTTGATTTAAATGGTTATGCGGCGTCAAAACTACATTTTTCAAAATCACGCAGCTCACTGTGAACACATCGAGGCAGGCTTCAACAATGACATTGTTTTTCAGTGCTTCGATCAAACCCTCTTAAACTGCTTGTTCACTAGATGTCTTGTGGATTCGTTCTGAATCTTGTTCGTTCCCATGTGCGTGCCGACGAAAAAAAGCAATCAGATCAACCTTCCCACGATCCGATTGCTTTTCTTTATAAGAGTATGGGTATGTGTTTCTTAATAGTCCGTTAATGAAACAAGGATGCCAGATGATGCTCCAGCACTTTCGTAATCCGTTCCCCATCGACACGCTGCGGTTCGAGATAGGCATGCAGGGCCAGACCGTCGATGACGGCATAGAGCTTTTCTGCTTCCAGCTCTTTGTCCAGCTCTTTGCGTAATAAATTCAGTTGGTCGGCAGAATCCAACAGCTTGTGGACGCCGGCATAGATTCCGTCATGCTGTGCGTCAAAGCCTTCTTTCTTGTGTCGGAAGTACACGGTAAAAGCAAACCAAACTTCCATTTCGACCATCTTTTCTTGATTCGTAGGGAGAAGCTCCAAAAAGATTTTGGTGATTTTCTCTTTTGGCGCCAACTCTTCATTCGCGTGAATTTCTGCAATTCGAGCTATTGCCCTCTCTTTTACGAGCTGCATGGCATACATTAGCAGTTCATCCTGTGTTGCGAAGTAATGTCGCAGAGCACCTAATGAAAGTCCTGCTTCTTTTGCAATGCCCCTTACCGTCGCTCCCTCCATTCCTTGCTCAACAATGACACGCCACGTTGCTTCTGCTATTTGTTGTCTTCTTTTCTCATGATCGATTATTTTCGGCATAGTTGTATTTTAACAAGATTGGCAAGGGACAAGCAACCTTTAACAATACAGTTGTATTATTTAACTGCCGATGTTAAAATCCTTTTTGTTAGCACGATCGTATTAAAAAAACTCCTCATGCAGGAGAAGAAACTTCCGAAAAGGGGACCTATAATAGTGAATTTTGTTGCATGGATGATTGTCGCGTGCGAAATCGCCTTTTGGGTGGTCATTGTACTTGGCCTTTTCACAAGGTACGTACTCAAACAAAAAAAGGCCGGGCTTTTACTTCTCGCCCTGACGCCTGTTGTTGATGTGGTTTTGCTCGTTGTCACGAGCGTGGATTTGTATCGTGGAGCTACCGCAACGATTCCTCATGCGCTGGCTGCCGTCTATATTGGGGTATCACTTGCGTTTGGGAAAAGCATGATTCAATGGGCCGATGAAAAATTTCAGCAATACGTCACCAAGGAAGGCACACCTAAACCCAAACTATACGGCATGGAGTACGCCAAGCATTACGCAAAAAGCTGGTTTAGACATCTCTTCGCCTATGTCATTGGGGCGGCCCTCTTAGCCGGGACCGTCTACTTTATCAATGATGCAGAACGAACTGCTTCTTTATGGTATATTCTTCGGCTATGGACCGTTGTACTGGGGGTTGATCTGTTGTTTACAGCCAGCTATTTTCTCTTCCCAAAGAAAGATAAGCGGGGCACCGTTTCCAAAAAGGATTGGTGAGAGGCTTTTCTACTAGCTTTCGTCTTCGTTATCATCCTCACCAAATGCAAGCTCAATGCAAATAAATTGAATCACCAGCTGGCATATTTGCTCGTTTTCATCTAACCCAAAATAGACAGGATAGGCTCCATCTCCAAATCCGGTCTGAATCATCGGAATCGATAAATCCGTGCCTGGTATCGTCCAGTTTATATAATCTCCAGCGCTTCTTTGGTATTTTGGACGGTCTTTGTAACTTTGTGCAAAAACTTCCGCGAAATAATCATCGTAAATATTGCCGTCTGGATTCTCTTTTTTCCAGCTATCATAAAAATCCAGATAAGCATCCCTCGTTTTGACATCTACCACAGTAGCAAGGCCTGCATCCACATTAAAGCCAAAATATTCGCCTTCCCCAAGATTTTCGAGATCCTCGTCTCCTATGAGGGCTTCCGTAAATCTTTGGGGAGTTTTATCTGTGAACTCTACCTTCGCAGCTGCATAACGGTAATGGTCTTCTTCGACTGTTACCACACAAACGGTTAATGGGAAGGTTCCTGTAGGGACTTTTCGAAAATATGGGGCACACTCTCTCTCCAGATACACAAGCGGATCACGAACCATGATGTCTCCAGTGGGAATCGTGATTTCTCCCAAAGAAAGCAGGTTGATTGGCTTCCCACTGATGTTCGTTGATGTGAAATAGGTGTGTAAATCACCAAGGGGCGCTAACATCTGTTCTTTTTGTTCATATCGTGCTAACCATTGATCGTCTGGAATTTTCGTCATCCTTATACCCATCCTACTATTATCAATTTGTCAATCACTCCTAAAATTATACAAAATCACCCATAGAAACGATAGTACGGCTTGGATGTTTGCATAACGGGCAAGCCGATGCATAGTCATGGTTAGTGGATGAAGTCCGACCAAATCTATGCATGTCCAAGGATGAAGGAGGTTGCCCCAAATGAATCCACCAGACAAAGGGAATCAGATTCCTCAGCCGATGAGAAGTGACGGGACCGGATGGGTCGATCTCGGCCCACGGAACGTCATGCGTGATCGGCAAAATCCGAATATGCTCGTTCCTCCCGTCACAGATGCGGGCTTGCTGCCCAATCTGAAATTTTCCTTTTCAGATGCCTTCATGACGTTAAATCACGGCGGTTGGTCCCGGGAAGTCACCATTCGCGAGCTGCCAATCGCCACTACACTTGCGGGTGTAAACATGAGCCTGACGCCAGGCGGGGTTCGCGAGCTGCATTGGCATCAGCAGGCGGAATGGGCTTACATGCTGCTTGGTCGTGCACGAATTACGTCCGTTGACCAACGCGGACGAAATTTTATCGCAGATATCGGCAAAGGCGATCTGTGGTATTTCCCACCTGGCATCCCCCACTCGATTCAGGGACTAGAGGAAGGCTGCGAATTTTTGCTCGTTTTCGACGATGGACATTTTTCCGATCTGAATACACTATCGATCTCCGATTGGTTTGCTCATACGCCAACAGATGTGCTTTCCGCAAATTTTGGTGTGCCTGAATCAGCCTTTGCCGACATTCCTTGCGAGCAAGTGTACATTTATCAGGACGAGATTCCCAGTCCCGTAGAAGAAGATGAGGTAGAATCCCCGTACGGAACCGTCCCCCTTCCCTTTACCCATCGCTTACTTGCGCAACGACCACTGATTACACCTGGCGGCAGTGTGCGCATCGTCGATTCCCGCAACTTCCCGATCTCCAAAACAATCGCGGCAGCACTCGTAGAACTACGTCCCGGTGCCATGAGAGAGTTGCATTGGCATCCCAATAACGACGAGTGGCAATATTATATTTCTGGCCAAGCGCGGATGACCGTTTTCACCGGAAATGGAAACGCCCGAACCTTTGACTACCAAGCAGGTGATGTCGGTTACGTTCCTTTTGCGACGGGGCATTATATTCAAAATACCGGGACGGAAACGGTGTGGTTTTTGGAAATGTTCAAGAGCGACCGCTTTGTCGATGTGTCGCTGAATCAATGGATGGCACTTACCCCGCATGAACTCGTCGCTTCCAACCTGTGTGTAGGTCCTGAACTATTAGATGCTTTACGCAAGGATAAATGGCCCGTTGTCAAATATCCTGGATATGGCTATGTCCCGTGAATGCCAGAAAAGACCAGCCCGAATGGACTGGTCTGTTTTTTACTTCTCTTTTTTAGGAGCCTTGTAGCTCTTCGGTTGCTTCAGACCACGCTGCTCCATGACCTCACGCAGACGGTCCGGGTAATCCGTAATGATCCCGTCTACGCCATCGTCGATCAGCTTGTTCATCGTAGGTGCGTCGTTGACCGTCCACGGAATCACCTTCATCCCAACCTTGTGTGCGTCCTCTACCATTTTCTTCGTGACATAGGGCACATAATTCTCGTCGGTGACTTTGCCATTTTGTGGAGAGCCATGCACCGGAGAGATAGCGTCTGCACCAAATGCGTATGCTGCCGCCACGAGGTCTCCTCCAAAGTCGTCAATGTCAATTCCGCCCAACCATGGTGAAGCTCCTGGTTGACCTGGCTGCAAGAATTGCGCACCGTTCGTTAGGGCCACAATCGGCAATTGCGGCTCAACCTCTTTCATGCGCATGAGCGCTCCCCAGTCAAAGCTTTGGATCGATACCCGATCAAGCATTCCGGCATCGCGCACTTCACGAGCGACGATCTGCACGAAATCTTCACGCGGAGCGGTTTGCTCTGGTGCTCCCGCCTCTACCTTCGTTTCGATATTCATCCATACATGGTTAGCCTTGTAGTCCTTGACGAGGTCAAATACTTCGCTCAACAGCGGCATCCTAGCACCTGGGCTTGGACGCTGCCCTGGGTATTGCGGCAATGTCTGTGTACCACAGTCCAGCGTGCGAACTTGGTCGAGAGTCAGGTCCTTTATGTACTTGCCAACGTACGGATACTCAGGATCGCCAGCGAAAAGTGGGCCAGTATCTCGACACTTGGCACCGGAAATCTTGCGGTCATGCGTAATAACCGCCTGCTTGTCTTCTGTGATTTGCACGTCGAGCTCGAGTGTGCTCACTCCTAATTCAAGGGCGTGGGAGAACGACGCCAATGTGGACTCTACCGTGAGCCCGATTCCGCCGCGGTGAGCTTGAAGATCGAACTCTTTTGGAGAGGTTTTTGACCAGTGCGGATTGCCAGCGGCAGAAGCAATTGGTGCTACACACACCATAAGGGCAGCAGTTGCTATCATTACCTTGTTTCTCATCATTTGCTTCACTCCTTAAAGTATGGCTTACCGTAATCACTATAAATGAATGATGTAAATTTCTTTTCCCATCTCTATTAAGTAATCATGAAAGTTTTATTTGCCCAAATAATGGAACAGCGGCGAACTAAGACCTAAACATAAAATCTTAGACTCGCCGCTGCTTTATTCAGCTATCGTATCCCTTCACTTCATCATCCATGAATGGACGCTTGACTGGAAGCCGCATTGGCATCCTTCAGATTGCGGTTTTTAACTCCTAGTGATAAGACGAAACAGATAAGCAAAATCAAACAAGCTAGCGCATACGGATAGTTGATATCTATATCGAATAAAAATCCTGCTACGATAGGTCCTGCAATATTGCCAAGACTCGTGAAGGCTGAGTTAAGACCTGCAACATATCCTTGTTGATCCTTTGCGAGCATCGACATTTGGGTACTTATGGCCGGACGCAAAATATCGATCGCCAAAAATACGATAAAGGTAACGGCAAAAATCATCCAAAATCCGTGAACAAATAGCGTCAACACAATAAACAAACCAGCAAAGAGCAGACAGACTGAGATGACCCTTTTCTCGCCAAAGCGATTCATGATCCAGCTAAAGGCAGTAAGCTGGACCACTGCGCCTGCTATTGACCCGAATGTAATGATAAACGCGATATCTTTTGGCTCAAATCCAAACTTATGGTCGACAAACAATGAAAAGACCGTTTCAAAATTAGCCAGTCCGAAAGACATGACAAACACAATGATCAAACTGAAAAAATAAGGCTCCCGATACGAGTGCATTAACTGGGAAAGGAGACTGCTTCGTTGTTTTTCGCTAGAATGCGAGTCAGCCAATGCTTCTTCCGTCGGTTTCGATTCCTTGAGGATCAACAACGTGATGCATGCAGCAATCAGTCCCGCAATTCCTGCGGTATAAAAAGGTGCGCGAATACCAAATTCAGCAATGTATCCTCCAATCCCTGGACCGATAATAAAACCAGTTGTAATGGCTGCCGTAATATACCCCATCCCGGCCGCTCGTTCTTCATTCGTTGTAATATCTGCCGAGTAAGCCATTACGGCTGGCATAATCAGTGCGGCACTGATGCCGCCTAACAACCTAGAAACAAACAGCAGGACTGGAGAATTCGCTATACCGAACAGCCCTTCTGAGATAGCAAATACGATCAAGCCAATCACAATGATCTTTTTTCTTCCGAATGAATCAGCCCATCGCCCGGCAATAGGGGAAAAAAGAAGCTGCGTCAGCGAAAAGGCTGCCACTAACAGACCAATGGTTCCCCCGGTAATTCCCAAACTCTCCATGTACTTCGGCATAATCGGTATAACAAGCCCGATCCCCGTAAAGACAAGGAAAATATTGAACATCAGAATCAATAGGGCTCCCTGATTTTTTAATAATAAAGCCACTTCCTATTCCTCCAATCCGTTACCAAAACACTGAATATCCATTCTAAATCATTACGTAAAAAAAGCTAGCGGGATGGTTTGACAATGCCAAATAAAAACACATCCATCGCTAAGCGAAAGGTTGCCAGCGCTTCCTCGCGTTCCATTCGTCGCGAGTGTTGATTTAAACCAAACATCAGGCTGTCCAGGATCATGGCGACTCCGGTTACATTCGTCATTTCAAATTCGCCGTTATCGATCCCCTTCTGGAGCAACTGTTGATTAAAGTCAATATAGCCTTTGATCATTTTGTTGATACGCTCCTCCACATCGGAAGGCTTCTCCGACATGTCGAAAAATTCATCAGCAGCCTTGGTCAGAGGATGGTTCATGAAATCGGTCGCAAAATGTTCAGCCATTCCATACAATTTATCGATCGAGGTCGTGTAGAGATGTTCCTTGGCTAGCCATTCCTCTTCCCATTCGCTATTCCAAGCTTCAATCAGATGCAAGAACAGCCCTTCCTTGCTCTTGAAATGATAATAAATGTTACCGCCGCTGTATCCAGTAGCTTTCACGATATCATCTATTGATGTGGCCTTGTAGCCTTTTTGCATAAATAAAATTCTGGCCGCATCCGCTATTTTTTTCTTGGTCTGCTCCGTTTGCTGCTTCTTTTTATTCAATGCTCCCACCAACTTCCCATCCTACAATACTGAACTTTCATTCAGTATTATAAGCGTTACCTACATAGTTGGCAAACTTTCTTTGGTTTGGGTCAACATAGTGGAGGAGAAGAAAAAGCACAGGTCTCTACGACTCTGACACCCCAGCAGGCGTTGTCAAGGTCTATGAGCTCTGTGCTTTTTCTTCTCACCAGCCTTATTGGTTCGTTTGAGACCTTTTAAAACTAAGGATGATAATGACTGCCTATCAGTCTAAGACAGCAACAGACCGTACGAAACCCCTGTAACCACAACCAGCCATGGCGGCAGCTTCCAGTGCTCCAGCATGATAAACAAAATAGCCGCTGCGATAAAATCCAATGGAGCAAGGATCGTACTCGTCCAAATCGGATCGTACAGGGCTGCGAGTAAAATACCGACGACTGCTGCATTCACACCTACCAGCATTCCTTTGATTTTGGAATTTCTCCTCAAGGAATCCCAGAACGGCAATGCGCCGATGACGAGTAAAAAGGCCGGTAGAAAAATGGCAATCGTAGCTACTGCTGCACCGATTCCTCCTGCAATCATCGCTCCCAAATAAGCGGCAAACGTAAACAATGGCCCCGGTACTGCTTGTGTTGCGCCGTAGCCCGTCAGAAAAGCTTCTTGCGTTACCCAGCCTGTCGGGATCACTTCCCTCTCAAGCAAAGGCAATACAACATGACCTCCGCCAAAAACAAGAGAACCTGCACGGTAAAAGCTCTCAAACAGTGCTAGTAAGGAGAAGCCTGTGCTCTCTCGGAGGATGGGCAGCACAAGCAAAAGTCCGAAGAAAGTGATCCAGCACATAATGGCTAGTGCTCGACTGATTGGCACACGAAATTCAGGGAAATCCGAAACTTTTTGCTGCCGGAAGAACAGCAATCCTGTAATCCCCGCTAGAATCATAATTGTGATCTGACTCCATGCAGAATGCCACAATAACGTGATGGCAGCCGCGAGAATCGCAATCGTCACCCGTGCTCGATCCGGGGCCAGCTTTTGTCCCATTCCCCATACAGCATGAGCAACAATCGCGACAGCTACTAATTTTAGACCGTGAATCCAAGAAGCACTTCCACTGTCCAGTCCTTGTAAAGTGAACGCAAATATCAGGAGCGCCAATACCGAAGGCAGAGTGAAGCCGATCCATGCAGCAACCCCTCCCAACAATCCGGCTCGCATGATTCCAATACCGATCCCTACCTGACTGCTTGCGGGACCGGGGAGGAACTGACAAAGCGCAACCAAATCTGCGTAGCTTTGCTCATCCAGCCATTTTCTACGTCGAATGTATTCGTTGTGAAAATAACCGAGATGCGCGATGGGACCGCCGAATGAAGTAACACCCAGCTTGGCAGAAACGAGCAAAACTTCAAACACAGACTCCCATCTACTTTTTTGGTGTCCTGTTTCTTCTCGGAGATTATTCTTCACTAAGCTGTACACCTCTCCGCTTCATCATATAAGCTATTTTATCGCTTTTCCTACCCTTTCATTGTAAAAAGATCATGAAGAGGGCTCCGCATCGATACGGAGCCTAAACACGGCTATTCCATTCGAAATACTGGTCCTCGCGCTACGAATGGCAGATTACTCCCCTTCGGCAGCATGATGGCATGACTACGAGTTACTTTGATCCGATCACATTCCCCATCGGTAATGATCAAAATCGGCCCGTCCTTTGGAAAATCGGTTGCTTTCTCCAGCATGTCAATGCCCGGCTGCAGGATCGTTCCCCCGCGTCCTTTTACTTTGACGCGACCTGCAATGTCCTCGGGAGAAAGGTAGCCCGCATCATACGCCTGCGCATCACAAAAGACCACGCGCGCATACGGAACATCTCGGGCTTCACTGTAGCTCGCAATCGCCCCCAATGCTTTGCCGAGCAGCTTGGTATCCATCGAGCCGGATGTATCAATCACGACGCCAAATGTACGTGCCAGCCGATCCGTTTCCCGAAAGCTCCAGGCAGGACGGGCAATATCGGGTGTTGAGGACTGTCTGCGGCTTGCCCTTGCATACGTGCGACTCTTTTCCAATGGGGGAAAATGCTCGTCGAACCAACGGGCAAGCTGAACATCCCATGGGATCGGCGGTTGCCCCAAGGCGCGAATCTCTTCTACCAAACCCGCAGGCAAAAGCCCTCGTCCCCTCTCCTGGTGATAGATCAAACCTTGCGACATCGCATTGCGATAAAAGTCATCCAGCGTCGTTCCCGGACCCTTTTCCCAAAAACGCGGATCATCGCCATCCAGAATATCGCCCATGCCGACTCCACGTAAGGTGTACAGCTTGCGATACGTACGCATGTCCGTCACGATTCGATCATAAATCGCCTCCGCCGACAGTCCCTTCAGGTCTGGGTCGTAAAGTCCGCCAATTTGCGGAAAACGTCCGATACCGATCTCCATCAGCCATTGATTAATCACGTAATCACAGCTGACATTCCAGTAATACGGGTCTCGGCCTTGGCAACGCTCATGGTGGCGAAGCCCTGCGTGCAACAGCTCGTGTGCCATTACGAATTTGCATTCCTCTTCATCCAAGCCCGCCGCAGGATTGATGAAGATTTCGTTGGCTGTTACATCAATGGCTGCCACCGAGATTTGCAGCCGCTGACAGAGCTGTGAATCCTCGATAATCGTGAAATGACTCGCTAAGGAAGCCAGTAATGGAAAATGATTAATGAACCAGCGCTTGGCCTTTTGTGCTTCGGACAGCTGGTTCTCTTCATTCCCGAGAGCATCGGAATAACCGCCCGCTACGCTGACAGCACTTTGCACCGCTTGTGCCAGCCCGATCCCCAAGAGACGCTCCCACTTCACATCCCGATTGTAGGTGTACCTGACGTATTTATCCGAGAAAAGCATATCTGCCTGTTTTTCCCCGCCCGTTCCAAACAGCTTCAAATGCTCCGGCACCCCATGCTTCACGAACCAGTCATACAGCTCTTCTTCGCTCTTTCCCGATTTATCTAGCTCAAAGGCCATTTCCGCAGGAGGCTTCCCCAGCTTCATATCTCTCAAGAAGCGCGTAATATAACAATCGCATGCGATGTTCCACAATATCGGCTGCTCTTTTTCCACAAAATGACCGAAGCCCAAATGCAAGAGCGCGTGTGCGAGAACATAAATCCATTCCCCGACTTCCCCTCTGCGCTTCGGATGCGCGTACAAGCTGCCTTCCCGGGTCACGACTACCCAACCGTTATCCGGACAAATACTTCGCTCGGAACGGATAAAGTGCGCTCGCGATGACAGTGGACCAAACATCGGGTGATGACTCAAAAAATGGACGGCCTGCTCGTAGTTTTGCGTCGACGGGTCGGTTTGAACTCCTCTGGCCATTGCTATTTGCCCTTCCTGTCCATCGCCAATCGCGGTAAATCACGAATGACCTCCACAACAAACCAGTCTGGCAATCCGTCGCCATCCTCGTGCCGCGCCACTACCATCTGCGCCATTTCCAGTGAGATAGAAGCCAGCTCCTTCAAGAGAGCCTTCGCTCGGTGGGCAAACCGTTTATGCTGCTCCCCCACGGAGGCTTTATCCGCTGGCAGTTCTTTTTTGATCTGCGAACGGAAAGAATCGGCCAGAAAATACAGTACGTCTCGATCCTCTGGAGCTGTCGGGAAAGAAGCCTCTCCCTCCAAAATACGGTTGAGCTGGTATTTGCCTTGAATGTTCTTGTGAAAAGCCCGAAATTGAGCCGCATGCTGAGGCGTCAAGCATCCGTAGACCAGTACCCCCACCATCTCCGTCGTCAAGTTCTCACCGAATTCGTTCAGGGCATCCGAGAGCATGTGCCAGGAACGCGGAGTAGAAAACGGTTCCTCGCTCTTCGGTGGCTGCGACCACAAATAGTCCGGGCGCACCTCCAAAAATTGCAGCACGTAGGAATGGATGCCGTTGCTGTACGCCCAATTCATCCATTGTTCATACGAAACTAGCAATTGGACATGGAACATCCGGTTGATCAGAGCAGACGACATCGGTTTGACAATCGCGCTATCCTGCGCGCGGTTTCCTGCTCCAATCACAATGGACCCTTCTGGCAGATGGTAATCCCCGATTCTCCGCTCATGAATCAAACTGTAAAACGCCTTTTGCACTTCTTGCGAGCATGCATTCAATTCGTCAAGAAACAAGCAGTACGGTTCTTCTCGCGCAATTTGCGCAGGTGGGCAAAATCTGCTTTTCCCATCTACAATCTGTGGGACACCAATAATATCCTCCGGTGCCAGCTGACTACCCAATAACGATACGCAAGGCAGGCCCACCTGCTCGGCAAATGCCTCGACGAGAGACGATTTGCCGATTCCCGGTGCGCCCCAAATAAATACTGGACGAGCTACTGCAACGTTTAGCAGCACATCCATCAGTTGATTTTGCGTCACTTGAATTCCTAGATTCATTTCATAACCTCTCTTGTTTGATTGATTTTTGCAGCAATCTACCTCTTTCCATGATTGATTTCCATTGACTAGAGCGACCGTCACACCACAAATATTTCCTAATATTACAAGAAGATTGAATAACGGGCAAGAAAGAAGGCATCACATGGTAAGCCGTGCCCGAATAAAAACATAAACCGACGAATTCCCTTATGTATGATATCGGAATAGGATGAAACGACATAAATAAAGGAGGACGTTTTATTTGTCACAAGCAAATATCCCCAACATTGCGCCGCTGTTGACCATTACTCAAAACCAAGTCGTAAACTTGCTACTCGCATCCTTCGCTTTGGAGGAACTTGGTTTAAGCCATATCATTAACGCAGAGGCGGAGAAGCTTCACTATGTCCTTGGCACGCTTCCTGGATTAACAGGTCCCCCTGCAACCATTAGTGATTTGCTAAACGTGAATTCCAGCGTAGTAAATACGCTTAGAGAGATCACAAAGAAAGACATTCTGCTGAACAGCAAGCTGAATTCCGTATTATCCGCATCGTTTATTGCGAGTCTGACAGGGGCAACGGGTCCTACTGGCGCTACTGGAGTAGGAATAACGGGTGCGACAGGAGTCGGCTTGACTGGGGCGACCGGGGCGACCGGGGCGACCGGGGCAACTGGAGCGACCGGAGCTGGAGGCACTGGTGTTACGGGGGCAACTGGCGTAACAGGTACTACAGGAGCCACGGGTGTAACAGGCGCAACAGGTACTATTTCCAGTGTTTTCGGTAACTTCTGGCTATCCTCCGCTATCGATATTTCTCCCAATACGATCGTCCCGCTAAATGTGGCGAATGCAGACAATTCCCTTGGCTTTTTACTCGCTGGCGGGCAAGTGACCGTACCTGCAAGCGGTATCTATCTCATCAGCTATCGCGTAACTACTGCCCAAGCGAGTGAAGTGTCTTTCATTATCAGAAGGAATGGCGCCAATATAACGGGCTCTGCCGGAACTTCAAGCAGTGCAGATAGTGCAGCAGATGGAAATGCATTCGGCATGGTTACCTCTTTCACCCGATTAGCAGCAGGTGACATCGTAGACATATTCCGCACGGGAGGTATCGCAGACCAGTTCTTGCAAAGCTTCGCAGACGGAACGACGACGGTAACCAGCTTCCTCACTTTAGTGAAGATTGCCGATTAAACCAAACATATATCATGACGCCACTCGAAGCACAGCTACCCCGGCTGTCGTTGCGAGTGAAGCTCTTGCTGCGGACAAGCCTACTTCTACTCTTTATGTAACATTCCTTTTTTTACCACGTCACATAGGCAAAGGGGGAATAACAAAAGATGAGAAAAATCGTGAAAACCAGTGGCATTACCATATTGGTTGCATCCCTGATCGGATGCAGCTCAAGCGTACAGTTCGTATCAAGAAGTGAAAGCGAAAATAAACCAGCAGCAGAGCAAGGTCAAAGCAATCAAGTAGCCTCCAGTCCAAGTCCTCCCAGCCAACTAGCTGATTATGCGCTGAAAAAATCGGTCAATCCCCTCCCCAATGACATGTACTTCAAAGATTACGGCACCAACCAATTTGTTTCTACAGCGAAGGACCGTCTGTCTACTTTTGCCGCTGATGTGGACACTGCCTCTTACACCATAATGCGCAATTTTATTAAAGACGGGAATCTCCCGCCAGCAGAAGCCATTCGGGTGGAGGAATTCATCAACTTCTTCCCCACTTCGTATCCTGTGCCAACCGATCAGACATTTGCGATCCAGGCCGAAAGTGGCCCCTCTCCTTTTCAAACAAATCTTCAAGTAGTCCGAATCGGGATCAAAGGAAAGGAATTACGCGCAGAAGAGCGCAAACCCGCTCATCTCGTTTTTGTCATTGACGTATCTGGCTCGATGAATCGCGAAAACCGATTAGAGCTGGTGAAAAAAAGCTTACATGTTCTCGTTGATCAACTCCAACCTACAGATTCAGTAGGGATCGTCGTCTATGGATCAGAGGGACGCGTTCTTTTGCCCCCAACCTCTACCGAAGACAAACAGGCGATTTTATCAGCCATCGAAAATCTGCAGCCCGAAGGCTCCACCAATGCAGAAGAGGGGCTGGTGCTCGGTTATGAAATGGCGGCCCGTTCCTTCAAGCCTACTACCATTAACAGGGTGATTTTATGCTCCGACGGAGTAGCCAATGTAGGCGAAACAGGAGCCGAGGGCATTTTGCGATCAATCGAGGACTATGCGCGAAAAGACATTTACTTGAGCACCTTTGGCTTTGGCATGGGGAATTACAACGATGTCCTGATGGAGCAGCTAGCGAACAAAGGAGAGGGCAACTACGCCTACATCGATACGTTCTCCGAGGCGCGCCGCATTTTTACGGAATCATTGACGAGCACCCTCCAAACGATCGCTCGTGACGTAAAAATCCAAGTAGAATTCGATCCTAAGAAGGTAGATTCGTATCGCTTGATCGGTTATGAGAACCGCGATGTCCGCGACAAAGATTTTCGCAACGACAAGACAGATGCAGGCGAGATCGGCGCAGGCCATAGTGTGACCGCTCTTTATGAAGTGAAGCTTGCTTCCCCTGCCCATACAGATCTCGGGACGGTTCGCGTGCGCTATCATAATGCCTCTTCCCAAAAAGTAGAGGAAATCTCCGAACCCGTAAAGGTGCAAAATGTCTTGTCTCCTGAGGTGACGTTCCTTGCTGCTGTAGCAGAATACGGGGAAATATTGCGGAAGAGTCCGCATGCCGAAAGAAGCTCCCTTGCCGATGTTCTCAAACTGGCGGAAGCCACAGCCACTGGAGAGGAACAGCTCGAATTTGTCCGCTTGGTTAAAGACAGCATGGCAATCAGCAGGAACTAATGCCTGTTCCTATGCTTTAGTGTCTCGCCTGTACCTCATCCAAATATAAACCATCATTCCAATCGCCGAACCGATTAGCAAAAATGTGATGCCATAATGACGTATATAAACGACGACCTTGAGCCACTCTTTCTCAAGCGCCCGTCCCAGCAGTAAAAAAGTGACACTCCAAAGAAATGCACCAGCGTAAGCAAATAAAGCGAATCGTCGAAACCCCATCGTAGAGACTCCTGCCAAATAGGCGGTAATATGGCGGACACCAGGCAAAAAATAGCCGATGAGTAACAAGTATGGACCGTACTTGGCAAACAGCTTTTGGGTCGACTCTATTCTTTTCGGCGTAATATGCAAGTACGGTCCAACCTTCATAAGCAAAGGCAGCCCCCACTTCCACGCGATGGTATAGCTGATCGTAATCCCTACTGCCGCTCCCAAAAAGGCACTCAGCACCGTCAACGGCATGTGCAAAACACCGCGGGAAACTGCATAGCCAGCGTACGTCATGAGTACCTCATCGGGTATGGGGAGCCCTACAACACCGAGTGTGAGCGAAAAAAAGATGCCGACATATCCATATTTCATTAAAAAAAGATCCAAATGCTGCTCCACGTCTACCTCCAGAAATGTTGTCCTATTTCATTGTATTCTCTCCCTATTCTTTGACATTCTGGCTTTTTTACAAAAATGCATCCCAAAGCGTATGGTATCCTTAAAAAAATCTTATTTCCTTTTTCAGGTGATGCCATGAACTATATGGAGCAAATAACTTATGCCCTCTCTTTTATCGAAAAGCAGTTAACGGAAAAAGTCACTCTTGATGAAGTGGCATCAGCCGCTGGATATTCCAAGTATCATTTTCAACGCTTGTTCTTTCACGTGACAGGAG
Source organism: Brevibacillus brevis (assembly GCF_022026395.1). Taxonomy (NCBI): domain Bacteria; kingdom Bacillati; phylum Bacillota; class Bacilli; order Caryophanales; family Paenibacillaceae; genus Brevibacillus; species Brevibacillus brevis. The sequence continues at coordinate 5,229,942 of NZ_CP041767.1, forward strand.
AAACTGTGGGCCAATACATTTCGAAGAGACGCTTGACTGAGGCTGCCAAAACGCTGTTACTGGAACAAAAGAGCGTAACGGAGGTCGCCTTTACATATGGCTTTGATTCCCACGAAGCCTTTACTCGTGCTTTTACCAAACGCTTTGGTCTTCCTCCTTCTGCCCTCCGTCGATCTGGAAAAATGCCGCGGTACACCATGCTGGAGCGTATTGAGCTATCATATTTGGAAAATATTCAGCTGCAATCGATTGAGCCCGTCTATGTCCCTGCCCACGAAGAATTGACCCTGATAGGCTGCTCCTCGGCTACCCGTTCGACCACAGATATTGTCCATTGCTGGAACCGACTGGGACAGAAAATCGCCATGCAGAAAAACCAGAAGCGTTATGGGGTTATTCGCTACCCGGACGCTTTCGGGCTTTCGTTGAACTTCGCCTATTTTGCTGGCATAAACAGTACGGAGCATGTTGGCTCAGACGGATTGGAATCGCTCACTCTGCCTGCATCTGGTTATCTTGTCTTCCCTCACAGAGGATCGGTGCAAAATCTCAAGCTGACGTATCAGTATATATACGGGAGCTGGATGACACACGCATCCGCATCCGATCAGCTTTATGCCCGATACGATTTTGAATATTATGATCATCGCTTTCTCGGGAATAACCATCCTGATTCGCTTTGTTTCATTTATATACCCGTTCTTGCACGAGAATAGTCAGTAGCGATTCGCATTTTCGATCAAGTTTTCCTCGTTTTCCTGTCGTACGCTGGACGTGTGAAAAGGAGTGAATCGAATGAAAGAACTGACCTATTTGACAGCAACGGAGATGGGCACTTGGATTCGCGAGCGGAAAATAAGCGCCGAGGAAGTTACCCGGCATACCTTTACAAGAATCGGCTCGCTTAATGGCAAAATAAACGCTATCGTCGCTTATGACGAGCAGGCTGCTCTCGAATCTGCGAAGCAAGCGGACAAAGAAATGGCGGAAGGCAACATTCGGGGGCCCCTTCACGGGGTGCCGATCACAATCAAGGATTCCTTTGCCACAGCCGGACTCCCCACTACTTCTGGCTTCCCCCCACTAAAAGGCTACATTCCGCAGTATGACGCAGCCATCGTCCGCAGACTGAAGCAGGCAGGAGCCGTTTTGATTGGCAAAACGAATGTTTCTACCCTGCTCATGGATCTCCAAACAGACAACGATATTTACGGCAGGACAAATAATCCGTGGAATACGGAGAGGACTTCGGGAGGGAGCAGCGGAGGCTCGGCAGCCGCAGTTGCCGCAGGACTTTCTTATTTGGATATCGGGAGTGACATCGGGGGATCGTTGCGCGTTCCCGCTCATTATTGTGGTGTGTTCAGCTTGAAGCCAACAGAAGGAGCCGTTCCGGCAACAGGACACATGCCCGGCTTTGAGGGAATGTCTGATTATACCTCGTCCCGACACTTGGCCTGCTACGGCCCTGTAGCCCGTTCGATCGAAGACTTGGAAGTGGCGTTTTCCATCATGAGTGGTGGAAACAGCAACGCTGGCTTGCCTCATGGACCACAAGTCTTGCCCCCTTCCCTCAAGGAACAGCCCCTGCACATTCGCTGGATGGAGGAGCTGCCCGGCTACCCGACGAGTCGAGCCATTCGCGATCAGTTGCGTCGCTTTGTCAAAGCACTGGAGCAACAAGGCATGCGCGTAGAACAAGTCACGGTACCACCTTTGGATGTACGCAAAGCTTGGGAAACATGGGGAAAAATCATCGACGCGGAGTTAAACTCCACGACGCCTACCCTTATGAGAGGATTGGCTCATCTCCTCACCATGCCGATCTATCGCCAGGTTCCCACGGCTACCATGCTCATCCCGCTGACGTTCAAAAACTACATGCGTGTCTTAACCATTCGGGAGCAGCTCATTCGCAGCTTCGAGCAATTTATGGCCGACTGTGACTTGTTCTTGTGTCCGGTCAGCTGCACGACAGCTTTCCCACATATGGCAAAATCGAAAATGTGGGGCTACAAGCCGCTTTACAACAAACCGCTGTACGTAGACGAGAACCCGCAAAACTACTGGGTCGCTACGACTTTTTATACGAATCTGTTTAATGTCACTGGAAGTCCGATCGTGACGATGCCAATTGGTTTTGATGAGCAAGGTCTTCCTATTGGCATACAGTGTGTGGGAAAGCGATGGCGTGATAGGGAATTACTACAGGGAGCGTCAAAATTGTATGCGACCTGCCCAGAGTGGCGGGCGCCTGAAATTTCTGTGGAGCCGCATTAAGAACAAATATTCCAGTCCAACTTGCATAAAGCCCCTTTCCTATGAAGAAAACTACCAGTGCGAACCCCATTTCTGGTAATGAGGAGGGCTTTATGCTTCCATTATTGAAAAAGCGCCTGACACTGATGCTTTCCCTGCTTTGTATGATGCTTCACCTGTCCGGCCTGTCCTATGCAAAAGAGACAGCAAACCCTCCATCTGTTCAACAGTCACCTCTCCTCCAATCGAAGTCGTTTCTTCAATCGCAGGAGAGGCTTGCCTATTCGCTTGGCATTCAAGCATACATCTACGGCTATCCATTAGTGATGTCCGCCAAAACGATGGAAGCCATGGTTAAAAGTCGTGCTCCGATCAACCAGTTTTACTATGCGGACACACTCGCTTCCCCAGCTTATCGGGATATTGTGACGCCGAACTCCGATACATTGTATATGAGCGCGTGGCTGGATTTGTCGGAGACGCCCGTCCGTTTGACTGTCCCTGCCAATCCGCAAAACCGCTACTATACCGTGCAAATGCTGGATGCGTACACGAATACGTTTCGCAATGTCTCCAATCGTTCCACCAAGCAGCAGGCCGGGCAATATATCATTGCAAGCCCACAATGGAAAGGGCCTACCCCTGCCCATATACCTGTGATCTACGCCCCTACGAATACCGTCTGGCTCATTGGTCGTGTCGAGGTAAAGGGTGAAGCTGATTTGCCGCAGGCTGTCTCGTTCGAAAAACAAATTGCGATTGCCCCTGTCCACCCAAAATTGCAAACGGCACATGTTCCCGAAACGCTTCCCCCAGATGTGCTGTCGTCCCTTTCCTTTTTTCAAGTCATGACGAAATGGATCCAGAGCAATCCTCCGCCCGAATGTGATCGCGTCTTGCTCGATCAATTTGCTCAAGTCGGGATCGATGTCCAAAAAGGCTTTGATCCTTCCGCACTCGGTCCAGCCAAACTTGCCGGCCTACAGCGTGCCTTGCGGGATACACCGTCTATTGTACAAAATGGCTTTCCCGGTTACGCCACCTTCCGTAATGGATGGGGCTCCTTTTCCCCCATCGGCACATATGGAAACCAGTTTCTCGCTCGTTCTTTTATCGCCTATTCCGGCATAGGGGCCAATGTGCCGAGCGAGGAAGCTTATTATCGCGCATTGACAGATGGCTCCGGAAAACCACTTACGGGAGCCAAAAGCTACACGTTGCATTTTACAAAGGAACAGCTTCCCAAGACGTCTGCTTTCTGGTCGATCAACGTCTATGACAACCAGTTGTTTTTAGCCAAAACAGCGGCTGATCGCGCATCGGTTCGCAGCAATACAGGAACGCTTGCGTACAATCCGGATGGTTCCCTTGACCTGTATTTGCAACAGCAACCGCCCAAAGGCAAGGAAGGCAACTGGCTCCCTCTCCCGGAAGGAGAGTTCAATCTCGTTTTGCGGATATTTGCACCGGAGCCTGCAACGCTAGACAATCAGCACGCTTGGCCCGCTGTCATGGAAAGCAACCCAATACCGTAACAGAACGCAAAAGGCACCGCCCCATCGTGAGCGGTGCCTACTATATTGAGTCTGTTACTTCTTCAAATCTTCAATGGAATTGATCTCCATGTAGGTTGGAACAGCCAATCCCAACTTGGTTCCTTGCAGGTTCGGACCGAGGTCCTCTACGTCTTTCCCCAGCTTTTCCATGTAGTCTGCGTGCGTCGTTGGCAGCCAAGCTGCTACCATTCCATCCACATCGCCGTTCGATACACCGACCCACATTGGTCCAGCTTCTACTTGGCTCATTTCCACCTTGTATTTCAACTTTTGCTCCAGGACCGTCTTCACCACATTCGTACTGGCGATCTCAGAATCCCACGCGACATAGGCGAGCGTCAATTTTTTGCCTTCTGCTGGCTGGATGCCTTCTACCCACTTGTTGACGGTAGCCTCATTATTTTTCACCCATTCGGCTGCTGCCTCTTCCGGCTTTTTGCCGCTCTCAATATCGAGCATCACTTTTTCCATGTCCGCAGGTGTCCATGAAAACTTGTCGAGGAACGCATACGCGCTTGGGTGTTCCTCCTTCAGTCCTTTGCGCACGATGGTATGAATTTGTTCATCCTTCCCGAAGACGCCTTTCGGGTCGTCGAGGTATTTCATTTCGAACTTAGAGAACATCCAGTGCGGTGTCCAACCAGTTACAATAATTGGCTTTTTGTCTTTGTAGGCTTGTGTCAGAGCTGCCGTCATCGCTGCGCTGGAACCCTCCACCAGTTCCCAATCTTTCAGATCGTAGTCTTTCATGGCTTTTTCCGTTGCTTTCATCAGACCAGCGCCAGGATCGATTCCGATAATTTTATGATCCACTTGTGCTCCAACGCTATTTGGTGCAGACGTACCCGTATTGCCCTCGGCAGGCTGATTTCCCTGCGGTGTTCCCGCGTTTGAACATCCTGCCATCACCATACTGAGTCCGAGTGCGACTGCCAGCCCTTTCAAGGCACCTTTTTTCATTTTCATGAAAACCCCTCCTACGCGTTTTTTCTCTTTCCAACACTTTGCGTGAGTCGATCCAGCAGAATCGCCAAAATAACGATGGCCAGCCCCGCCTCAAAACCTTCACCGATCTTGATCTGCGTTACGGCACGATACACGTCCGCCCCCAAGCCTTTCGCCCCAATCATGGAGGCAATCACGACCATGGACAGCGCGAGCATAATGCTCTGGTTAATCCCGGCCATCATTGTCGTCTTGGCAATCGGCAGTTGTACCTTCGTCAGCTTTTGCCAGTAGGTAGAACCGAACGCTTCAGAAGCCTCGATCAGATCGGCAGGAACTTGACGAATTCCCAGGTTGGTCAGACGGATTGTCGGTGGCATCGCAAAAATGACAGAAGCGATAACCCCTGGTACTTTACCGAGTCCGAAGAAAAAGATGGCAGGAATCAAGTACACAAACGCCGGCATCGTCTGCATGAAATCAAGCAGCGGTGTGACGACCTTTTGCACAGAATCATTCTTCGCGCACCAGACACCGACCGGAATCCCGATAATCACCGAGATCAACCCTGCCGTCAATACTAGCGCAAGTGTTTCCATTGAGTGCTCCCAATAACCCAAATTCTGAATCAGAAGAAGTCCAATGAAGGTAAAAAGAGCAATTGCCACTTTGCCAGCGCGATACGCCAACAGCGTAAACAAAATGATCAAGACCCAAAACGGGATTCCTGTTAGAATCCATGAAAACAAGTCAACGGTTCCACCGATTCCAGCTGATATGAAGTCGAACAAGAAGCCCAAATTCTCTTCCAGTCCATCTACAATTGCCTCTACCCAACTGTCGAGCGGCAGCTTTGGAAATAGTTGGTTTTGACTCATGATGGATTCACCTGCCCCTCTTCATTCGTTGCCTCCGGAACTTGTTGATTTACTTTTCCAGCCAATCCACCCAGGACGGCACCTTTTACAATCACGCCCAACAGACGATTTTGTTCCCCGGTAACCGCCACAGGAATATCTGAAAACGCAACAAGGTCAAACATCTCATTGAGCAGTGTCTGCGGTCCGACAGTCGGTACCTCTGTTCGCAGTACGGATTCCAGCGACTGTCCTGCTTCCTTGGCTCCGTTTACCGCGTCTGCCGTTAGCACACCCAGCAATGTTTTTCGTTTATCCACTACGTACAGACTTGATACACCGCGCTCACGCATCATTTGCAGTGCGACGCGAGGTCCTCTGTCCAGTGTGATCGTCTCCGCTCGCTTCATGACTTTTTCAGCGGACAACACCTTGGAACGATCCACATCCTCTACGAAGCGTTCTACGTATTCGTTTGCTGGATTGGTCATGATTTCTTCCGGCGAGCCGATCTGCACGATCGCACCGTCTTTCATCAGAGCAATTCGATCCCCGATCTTCAATGCTTCGTCCAGATCATGCGTAATGAAAATAATGGTCTTCTGCATGGTGCTCTGCAGTTCCAACAGCTCATCCTGCATGTCCTTGCGAATTAACGGGTCCAAGGCACTGAACGCCTCATCCATCAACAGCACATCAGGTTCATTCGCGAGTGCACGAGCGAGACCCACACGCTGCTGCATCCCGCCACTCAGCTGATCCGGGTAGCTTGCTTCCCAACCGCCGAGTCCGACGAGTGCGAGTGACTTTTTCGCTTTTGCCTCACGCTCGGCTTTTGGCATTCCTTGAATCTCCAGGCCGTACTCCGCATTTTCAAGTACTGTCCTGTGCGGGAACAAGGCGAACTTTTGAAATACCATGCCCAGCTTCTTTCTTCTTACGTCCTGTAACTGCTCGGTGTTCATACTGACGATATCCGTACCGTCAATCAGGATTTTGCCTTCTGTTGGTTCAATCAACCGGTTCAACAATCGAACCAAGGTCGACTTCCCGCTTCCCGAAAGCCCCATGATGACGAAAATTTCGCCTGCATGCACCTCAAAACTCGCTTGATTCACCCCAAGGGTAAGACCCGTTTCCTTCAAGATTTCTTGCTTGGTCTTCCCCTGCTTCACCTGGGACAATGCGCGTTGGGGTTGGCGTCCAAAGATTTTGGTCAAATTCTCTACTTTGATCTTGGGCATATGGTCACCTCCAACTATTACGCCCGGCATCCGGACTGTTCTTTACCCTTACAATTGTAACCAGCCAATTTTTTTACCTCAAACTGGGTGAGGCATGATAATCCGTCATTTTCAGCGTTCAGAAAAAACTTTACGTACTTTACTTCCTGTATTCTCAGTTTATCACGTATATACTGTACAACATCTCCATTTACTTTTTTCTTTTGGAGACGTACAATTCTAGTCAGGTTACTAAGACTAGAGGAGCTGCTTTTTTCAAAATGGATACCAATCAGGAAAAAATCCTCGAAAAAGCTCAGGAACGCGTGATTGAAACGCTCGCTCGCAACATGGATCTGTATGGAATCACCATGTCAACGGGATTGCTGTATGGCACATTGCTCTTTCAGGACAAGTCAATGACACTCGATGAGATGGGCGAAGCACTGGGCATGAGCAAAACCAGCATGAGCACCGGCGTCCGCACATTGATGGACTTAAATATGGTAGAAAAGATATGGAAAAAAGGGACGCGGAAAGATCATTACGAGGTCAATCTGGACTGGTACCAAAACTTCATCGACCTCTTTTCCGTGAAGTGGCGACACGCCTGCGAACATAATGTACACGCCTTGAAAAAGTCGCTCCTGGAGCTTCGCGCTCTTCAGCAATCAGAAGAGCTTTCGGAAGAAGTCAGCGAGCGTGTGGAGCTCAGTATCAAGCGCATTGAAAATGGGTTGGAGTATTATTTGTGGCTGTCCCGTTTGATCGACTCCTTCGAATCACATGATATCTTTCAGTTTGTACCGAAAAAGGAAAATGAATCATAAGACGTTCTCAATTGAAAAAGACTCGTTCCTTGCAATAGGAATGAGTCTTTTTTGTGGTACAATTATCCAAAGCGGATTCACGCTCTTCTAAGATGAAAGGAGTGGTCAGTTATGAAAAAGGACAGAAATCAACGTTCTTATAAAGCTGTGCGTGTACCAAACAACCAAAAAGGGGAACACCAACGCTAACCCCCTTTCACCTAGGAGGAAATGGATTGATTCGGAAAACAGCTCTGCTGATTATTGATGCACAGGTAGGTATTATCGAAGGGCAATTTGGTCCTGTTTTTCAGCCGGCTACACTTGTCCAAACATTGAAAAAAGTAAGAGAAGATGCCTATAGCAAGGATATTCCTGTGCTGTACGTTCAGGATGCGGATGTCGGAGAAGTCGGTTCAGACGACTTTGCCATCCACCCTGAGATCGCACCTCTGCCATCAGAAACAGTGATTCAAAAACTAGCGACAGACTCGTTTCACGGAACAGACCTGCACGAAAAGCTACAAGCACTCGGGATTAACCACCTAGTCATCATGGGATGCAAAACCGAGTTTTGTATCGACAGCGCCTGCCGCAAAGCGACGACACTCGGCTATGATGTAACGCTCGTCAAAGACGGGCATTCTACATCGGACAATAAGGTATTGTCAGCGGAACAAATCATCGCCCATCACAATACTTGCTTGCATGGATTGGGAAATATTGAGCCATTTATTTTGGTGCGGGAATCTACGGAAGATGTCTTCGCCCCTACCCATGATACTTACCGCTAATATTTTGCTGAATTTCTCGAAACCGTCTATTCAGGCGGTTTCTTGTTTTGTTCTGCTTGCGATTGGGCCTTGCTATAATGAAAGAAATGAATCAGCCTAATTAAAGGAGAAACCATGTCGACGACTATCGCTATACCAAGATTGGGAGTAGGAGCTGTCATCCTAAACGACAAGAATGAGATTTTGCTGGTTTTACGAAACAGAGATCCAGAAAAGAATACGTGGAGTATTCCCGGGGGAAAAGTTGATCCCTATGAACAGCTAGAGACGAGTGTCATCCGGGAAATCAAAGAAGAAGTCAATCTCGATGTCGAGGTAAAGGCTCTGCTTTGTACCGCAGAAACCATCCGCCCGGAAAGTGCCGAGCATTGGGTTTCAGTTATTTACGAGGTCACGATCCTGAGTGGAGAAGCACGCAATTTAGAGGAAGGCGGGGCGATTGGAGACATGCGCTGGTTTTCGTTCGATGCCCTTCCGTCGAATCTGGCTTGCTTCGCCGTACCAGCTATTGAGCATTTGCAAAACCGGAACCGTTCATAAAAAGCAAAACGGACAGTTGCCCCTGTGGCCTGTCCGTTTTTTCTGAAGAAGATTTTATTCCCCTTTTCGGATGATCTCTTGCACTCTCCCAACCTGTCCATCCGTCAAACGAACCTTGATTCCATGTGGATGAGTACTGGAGTTCGTCAAGATATCCTTAACGATCCCGCTGGTGCGCTTGCCTGTGCGTTGGTCCTGCTTCAATACAATCTCGACTTCAAGCCCCGCTGCGATATCTTTTCGATTTTTTCCGTTCATTTTTCCCTTCTCCTTTTTTCGTTCTATGTCCCGCTATGATATAATCGACAAACAAATCCATCTCACCGGAGGAATCCATGCTTACTTTTGAAGAAAAACTAGCGATTATTGAATCTTTTCCACAACTGACTCGGAATGACGTCTCCCTGAAACGGGTTAATTTTCATTATGAGGAAAGCCTTCATGACAAAAAGACGGTGGTCTATCATCTGCATCCGAACGGCAACGGGTTTGTGTTTGCCGCGTTTTTGAAGGGCTACCAAAAAGACGACAAGGGCTATGTCAACATCCGTGATTTCTCGGCGGACGAGCTGCGCAAGGTAGTGGAGGCTTCAATCCAATCCCTCTCTGTGAAACGTGAACCAGCTCCAAAAGCTACCAGTTCAGCTGAACAATTGGAGCAAACATGGGTTGACAAGCAAAACCGCACGCTCTTGTTGCAACAGGAAGACGCGCTGTGGAACGTATACCACGGAATGAATCTGGAAGCTTCCTTTGAATCGTACGTAGAAGCGGAGCAGTATCTGATTGAAGAAGGATTTTCCCTACAACAATAAGCCTTTCCTCCTCCCTGCTACATGTACCATACCAAATCGTAGACGTTTTGATCAAATCGGCGCAGGCGATCCGACTGCTTGCGCCATCCCAACACAGGGAGGCGATACTTCATGATCAAGTACAGAGAAACGCTTCTTGCAAATATCCATAAACAGATTGAGACGTGGTACGACCAGGAGGTTCCCGTCCCTCATGATGATCTTTATCGATTTCTCCATTCGTTGAAGGGAACTGCGGGGACGATTGGATTGAACGACCTATCTGATCTGTCTCAACTCCTTCTGGGTCAAATGGATGACATGCCTGCCAAGGATTGGTCGCTCGGTGAATGGCGATTGTTTTTGCAAGAGTTGATCAGCTTGTGTTACGAACAGCAGCCGGAACAGGAAGTTTTTATCGAGAACTCCACTCTCCAACTGGAATCCCCTTGTGAGCAACAGCCTTTGGTCCTCATCCTGGATGATGACGTCACCCTGCTGATGTATCTAAAGGAATATTTAGAAAACCACAATTGGTCTGTCATCGCAACGGTCTATCCTCATAAGGCTCTCGACTATTTTCACGACATGAACCCTGACTGCTTCATTCTGGATTTGAACATCCCGGAAACGGGCGGCTTCCAAGTGATGCAGACGATTAGCGAAAAAATTAAGAAGCAATACGTGCCTACGACCATCATCAGCATTGATTGCGAACGGGAGACCCGTCTGAATGCCTATCGTTTGGGCGCAGATGACGTCATGAGCAAACCGCTTGATATGGAAGAGTTGGTCGTACGCCTCGAACGCCAGCTTCGCCGGAAGCGCTGGATGAACAGCATCTTGTTTTTGGACGAGCTCACGGGTGTCAACAATCGGAATTCTTTTGTTGATACGTACCAACGGCTTCTTTCTGATGCCCAGCGAACCAACACCCCCTTCTCTCTGGCATTTTTAGATATCGATTTTTTCAAAGGGGTCAATGATACATACGGTCATCTGATTGGAGACGAGGTTCTGACTCGTTTTGCTGCTTTCATTGGGCAGAGCGCGGAAAAACATGATGTAATATTCCGGTACGGCGGAGAGGAATTCATCCTGCTGATGCCACGTACGACTGTAGAGACAGGAAAGATGCGCCTGGAGCAGATGCTCTCTGCTTTTTGTTCGCTTACGTTTGAGGCTTCTGGAGGAACGTTTTCTTTGAGCTTTTCCGGTGGAATCGTACAAGTAGATGATCCTCATAAACCGCATACGTATTGGGTAGAAGCTGCAGACACTGCTTTGTATGCGGCCAAAAATGCGGGGCGGCGCCGGATAGAAACCGCTCAAATCACAGAGACGCATGATCCCCCTAAGGTAAAACTGAAGGTCGCGATTATCGATGACGATCCGATGATTCGCGTGATGCTTGCCGATTCCATCCAAACCTGTTTTGACGGTTGGATGCACGTCGACATCCAGACTTTCGAAGAAGGAGCAGCTTTCTTTGACTCCTCTTGGCATCAGGGACAAGAGCCTTATCTCGTCATTTTAGACGGGATGATGCCACAGATGGATGGCCTCGAGGTTCTAAAGAAAATCCGGAATTTGCCGAATGCCAAGAAATATACGGTGATCATGCTAACAGGCCGTACGGAAGAGCAAGACATAGTCCGTGCCCTTCAGCTCGGTGCTGACGACTATATGACCAAGCCATTTCGTACGCGCGAACTGGATGCTCGCATCACACGACTGGTTAAGCGAATGTTGTAAGGAGGTAGCTAGATGGCAACCATTATGCTGGCCGAAGACGAAGCCGTGTTACGCATGTTAATTGGCGACACACTCGAAGACGAGGGACACGAGCTCGACATCGCTTGCGATGGAGAGGAAGCTCTGCAAAAAATCGGCCAAAATGAGTACGACTTGATTATTTTAGATTATATGATGCCAAGGCTGACAGGCTTTGAAGTATTGCAGCAGCTCAAACAGATGGACGATAAAAAGGCAGTCAAGGTCCTGATCCTCTCAGCAAAAAGTCAACATGCCGAACAGGAGAAAATGCGTGCAGCTGGTGCTGATGACTTCATGCCGAAGCCCTTTAGCCCGATGGATCTTGTGCGGAAAGTGGAGGAAATGCTCGCATGACGGGGTTCTTGGCGTTTATCAGAAAAAGCATCACACGTCGCTTCATAGCGATGATGCTTCTTTTTCTGTTACTTCTGATTGCGGGCGCTGGCATCGTTCAAGATTTGAATAGCAACGCATTAACCCATTATCAGACGGAGATATACAATACCAAGGAAAAACAAAATTTGGTCGCAGACATCGCTGAGCACACGAACCAGATCTTTTTTCGCGCAAGGGGTTATTACGCTTTTTTGAGCCCATCTGAATACAATGAGCTATTTGTTGAAAAAAAGAAGCTGGAACAAGCGCTGGATGAATTTAAGAAGCTCCCGCTCAATGATGAGGAGAAAGCGCTTGTCGCTTCGATCGAATCTTTCTTCACGAACTTTTTTGCCAATGTGTTTCCTACTTTTTCGAGTTATGCAAAGAACGGAGACTTTGAATCCCTGCGAAAAGCTTCGGCCAGTGGCGTGAATCAGGAAGTAAACAACCTGCTTAAATACGCCGGGCGGTATCAGGAAGAGCACGATCAGCTTTTGTATACGAAAAACCAACTACTGTTCGAAGAGTTGTCACAGCTAAGCACCTGGTTTCTCGTGTACTCGCTGATGGTGCTGGTGATCATGATAGTAGTCACCATTCAAACTACGCGGGATATCGGCAGGCCGTTGGTTCGTCTATCCCAAAATGCTGAACAGTTCGCTAATGGCGGTACACCTCTTTTGCAGGATTTGAACAGGATTGACGAAATTGGTAGACTCTCCCGCTCCCTCGACTATTTGATCAGGCAAATTCAAGCCAAAGAAGAAGTGCTCATGGCGCAAAACGAAGAGCTGCAAGCCCAGCAGGATGAACTGATGATGCAGCAAGAAGAGTTACAAGAAGCATTGGGCAAGATGGAGGAAAACGAACGGTACTTGGAAAAGAAAAACCGTTTCATCCTCTCTTTGTCGAATACGCTGGATAAAGATGAGCTGCTGTCCAGTATCATTTGCAATATAACTGAAGTCATGGATGCCGATAAAGGTGTCATCGTCATGTTGAACACTGACAGGGACGCAGCTAGCTTTGGCGTTTCCCAAAACGGTCTGGAGCAATTGCGCAAAGGAATGGATGATGGTCCATTCGTGCGAATCAGGGAAACGGGCCTGCCGTATGTCCTGATTCGCGAAAGTACTGACGCTGAGCGCGGCTACACGGAGGAAATGTCACAAACATTTGAGCTTTACCTCCCAGTATTAGATGCCCAGCAAACAATCGTTGCATGTATCATCATCTCCCGGATCGGTCGAAAATTCACGAATCAGGAGCTACAAGTCATCATCGGAATAGCCAAGCAGATTTCCTTGGCACTCGACAAGCTCGCGATGTACGAGGAGACAGAACGGCAACGTAAAATGACGCAGGATATGCTCGATTCTGTTCAAGAAGGCATTCAGCTTATTGATCTGAGTGGAGAAACACTTCAGGTGAACTGGAATTTTTGTGAGCTCTTGTGTTACGACCATCAACTCGCTTCGCAAGGGTTTGACTTGGAACAGTTCCTTTCCCATCTACAGAGTCGAACCTCTGAGCCTGATCGGCTGATTCAATATGTCAAATCTGTCGTTTTAGACGAAGGTGCCGTTCCTTCAGGCAGTATTGTGTTTCAGATAACCGGACCGCAAGTACGCTACATTCAGCTCTATGCAGAGCCACTGTACCGGAACCAAGAGAAATGGAGTACCTTGCTCGTTTATCGTGACTTCACCAAGGAATACGAGATCGACCAAATGAAATCGGAATTCGTCAGTACGGTCAGCCATGAGCTGCGTACTCCTCTCGCCAGCGTACTTGGCTTTGCGGAGCTGCTGTTAACGAAAAAGCTCAAGCCGGAACGTCAACAGCGGTACATAGCGACCATTTATCAAGAAGCTACTCGCCTGACTGCACTAATCAACGATTTCTTGGATTTGCAACGCATGGAATCCGGCAGACAGACTTATGAGCTAGAGAATGTTGCCATTGATCAAGTGATTCGGGATATTTTCGAACTTCATCGAGTCCAGTCCCCTCTCCATCGGTTTGAACTCGATTTGCAAACGGAGCAAACCGTTGTTTATGGAGACCAAGCCAAGTTGCATCAAGTATTTTTGAATCTAATCAGTAATGCCGTCAAATACTCCCCGCATGGTGGTCATATCCGGGTGGGTTGTCGACAAGATGGCAATCGCTTGCTCGTGGAGGTCCAGGATGACGGGCTAGGCATTCCTTCCGAAGCCATCCCTCACCTGTTTACCAAATTTTATCGCGTAGATAACTCGGATCGTCGCGAGATTGGCGGTACTGGATTGGGTCTCGCCATTGTTCAGGAGATCGTCCATATGCACCATGGAGAAGTTTCCGTTACGTCCGAATCGGGTAAGGGTAGTACATTTACGGTTACTCTTCCATTGGCTGAGCACGCTTTGTCCCCTGGCTATCCAGCGGGAAGTGAGGAGGCAGTTTCTCCAACTGGTCAATGCAAAGGAAACGTTGTGATCGTCGAGGACGATTTAAACTTAACCGAACTGCTGCGTCATGAGTTAACATGCTCTGGATTCAGCGTCAATTCCTTCTCTACGGCGTCTGAGGCCGTAGCAGCAATCGAGGAGCTGCGACCGGATGCTGTCGTGCTTGACCTAAACTTGAAGGATGGCGAGAGTGGTTGGAAGGTCATTGAGGAGATACGCAACAACCCGGATTTACGAACCATTCCGATCGTGATCTCCAGTGCTTTTGAGGAAAAGAAAAAGGCATTTGATCTGGGGGCAACTGGTTATCTGATCAAGCCTTATCATCCAGATACCTTGTCTAAAGCGATTTTGCTGGCTATCACGAATCAAGAAGCCACAGGACAGATCTTCATTCCTGACGAACAGTAAAGATGGCCATGGGCAAAAGAGGCTGCGACGATGAAAGCGCGGCCTCTTTTTTTTACCTTCTACCAAAGAAAATCTTGGTATATTCATGCGCTTTCCATCACACATTAATAGAGGTTACTTTGTGCACTTTTGCCCTGCAAAGGAGGAGTTCATGTGTATTTCTCAAAAAAAGCAGTCGTTCCAATCGAAGAAGAGGAAACAGATGTATGGACGTGCAGTAACGAGGGCTGTACGTGCTGGATGAGAGATAACTTTTCCTTTGATAAGAGCCCGAACTGCCCCTTTTGCCATTCCAGTATGGTAAAGGACACGCGCATGCTACCGGTCCTAACCAATCACAGCAGCAAACGGAACTCGTAAGCCCTTCTTTTCTTTTTTCTTGCGGGTACTCTTCCTCTTCTCTACAATAAGCTCATGACGTACGAATGTTAGAGGAGTATGCCCATGAACCGAAAAGAAATGGAAGATCAAGTGATCCAAGCCTACCAGCGCGACGAGGGCATGATGATTCTTGTTTTTGCCCAATGGTGTGTGAATCACGGTCTAGATGCACGCGAATTATACCGCCGCGCTTATCCCGCTCAAGGGGAAAATGCGTTACTCGCTCAAATGCTGGACAATACCGTACCAAAGGAAGAAGCAGAGGACATTCCTGATGCGACTCTCCTTGGTGTATTGTCGCTGTTTGGCAATGACGATTTGGCGTTTGTGGTCAATGAAACCATCAATGAAATGAAAAAGAATCCGAAATAATGTATGAAAGCCATACTCGCGCGAAAGCTACACGCGCGGGTGTGGCTTTCTTTCTTTTTATCTTTTCCAGAATTCCCCTCCCCTGTCCAAATACGAATCAAAGAAAACTTTATTATCATAAATCCATTCACAGGTTATTGTTTGAGCGACAACGTCAGCCGACAAACGATGAAATGGAGAATATCGAAATGTATACAGATTCAAAAATCTTGAAATCTCTGTTTTACATCCAGCTCTTCTCAAGTTTTCTCGTTGTAGTCGGTCATTTCACGGCTTCTGCACTTTCTTTTACAGATCCGTTTTGGATCGTGGCCCTCAATCAGATCAGTCGCTACGGCACTGTCCTGTTGACGATCGCCACCGGTTATTTGACTGCTTATTCTTTTGAAGCCAAGAGCCCTACTGCTCGCGAGTTTTTTTCAGGGAAGCTTCTGTATATTTTTGTTCCCTATTTAGTATCTGGTGTCCTGTATCATTACTTGTTGAAAAAAGGGATGCCTGATACTGCCCAGGACTTTACGAACATTGTTTTAGGCAAAACGGGTGACCATCTGTACTTTGTGTTTATGATTTGTCAGTATTACGTTTTTGCCTATCTGTTTCGACGTGTGATCACGAAGCGCAACATTTTGTATGCTATTTGGATTCTGCTCGGTATTCAATACGTCTACATCAACTACATCCATCAGGGCTGGTTCGGGCTCACTACGCGTCATATGCTCCCGAGCTGGATTTTTACCCTGTACATGGGGCATATGTTGTATTGGTACCGTGAATCGATCCTTTCCTTTTTGCGAAACAACCGCTCGATCCTGACGCTGATGACGGGTGTTTCCACTGCGGCTGCGATGTTTTTTGTTGTCTCAAACAAGCTGTATGTGGCTGTGCATTTGACTTTTGTCTTCGCTACGCTTTTGTCGTTTCTCGTGCTCATGATCTTCTTTTTGGAACGCGTCGATCGTTTGCACATCAAGTTTCGAAAAGGGCTGACGTATTTTATTTTCTTGTTCCACTCTGCTTTTTTGATCATGTTCAAAGATTATTTGTTTGCGAAATACGGCGAGGTCGCTTGGCTGTTTGAAAACACGTGGTACTCGCTGTTGTACTTGCTCCTGATTATCGGCTGCAGTTGTCTGTTGGCACTCATGCTGGTCTGGCTGGTCAACAAGCTGGAGCGTATCTCCAAAACCATACGACAAACAAGCAGTCAGCTTTCCACTGGCAAATAAACAGTCACGTCCTTTTTCACAAAAAAATGACCTATTCATGATGCACGTCTGCTATCGCGCGTGCCTTCATGGATAGGTCGTTTTTTGTGCATTAGATATGATGGCTCATCGACATCGAGCCATTCGTACATATGTCGCAGGGTCTGAATTTCATGGAAAATTTCGTCTGCTGATCAGTAGACTCGCATGTAATCTTTCCTCCGTGCCGCTCAATGATTTCTTTGCAGACATATAAGCCAATTCCAGTACCGAGCTCCTTCGTCGTGAAAAACGGTTCAAAGATAACCGAGAGCAGGTCAGGTGGAATTGGCGATCCATTGTTGGAAACGGTAATCAAGGAACTGTCAGGCGTTTGGGACACGTCAATGATGATCTCCTTATCGCCTGTTTTTTTATGTAACGCATCCAGCGCATTCGAAATGATGTTGATAAACACCTGCTTCATCTCATCCTTGTAGCCTTTTAGTTGAAAGGTAGGATCGATACTGCATTGGATATCCACATTCACGTCAACGATATTCGGATAGAGGAAGGACAGAATCTCATCAAACAACTCCCAAACGCTAAAAACCTCCATTTGCTTATAGACCGCTCCCTTTTTCGAGACCAGCAAAAACTGCGAAACCCGGTAATTCAATTGCCGCAGCTCATTTTCAATAATTTCTACGTAAGGGAGATTCGGGTAATCTTCTTTTAACAAACGAGAGAATCCCATAATGGAAGTAAGCGGATTTCGGAATTCATGGACGAAGCTGGACGCCATTTGCCCCAGAATCGTGAGCCTGTCTTTGTGAGAACGCTCGATAAATAGCTTCTTCTCTTCCAAATCGTTGTCTTTGAGGTCGGTGTATTTGAAAACAGCGTGTACCAAAAAGACATCAAAGCATTCGTTTATTTTCAATAGGGCAGGCATTAAAGTGGCAGGCGTAAACGGACCTTTTTGGAGAAGATCGATAACCATTGCCCGGCCCATGCACACGTTGGAAACAAAATCGCCAATGTTGGTCTCTGCCCGGTTTCGTTCATATGCGACCTTGTAAGCCAATTCTTTAATATCCTCAAGAGTGATTTCCGAACGAAAATATTCAATAACCATACGATACAGTGCTTGGCCATTCAGATGGATCAATCCCTTGTATTGATCACTGTCCGAAACGGCAATTCGTCGCTTGAATTCTTTTACGATCATTGCCTCGTGCTCGTCCAAATATACTGCCAAGTCATCCATCGGCATCTATCCCCACTCCGAATAATAGGGCAAATCCCCTTCCAAGCTATTATACTATCATCATCATTAATTAACTAAATATTTTTACTACTTTAACAAAAAGAAATAACAAGGGAAAAGGAACTACTTGTCATCGTAGCTCCTTTTTGCCTACTACGTACTTATTTTTATAATCGTCAGGGTCGCACCAGCCCCTGTCAGGAGGGTAGCTGTTCCCAATAATCCAAACAGTTGCAGCGTGATTGTGGCTCCAGCGGTGAGAGGAGCGATGACGGTATTATTGAACGATGAAAGTGAAATAGCTGGCGAGATGATCGTCGGCGTGTATGGCGTCCCATTTATCAAGATCCTCGAGCTAACCAGTAATGCGGCAGTTGTGTTAATGGAGTACGAAATTAAATAGTTGCCTGCTGATGGAACGGTAAATACCGTATTGGCGCCATTCACCGTAATACCACCTGTTAACACCTGGTTGTTCGGTAGAGGGATATTCGTTCCCCCTAGGACTACTGCTATGAGAGATCCTGAGGTATTGGCCCCGAAGGCGTTGATGTTGGTGAAGACCGTACCTGTTGCTCCGGTAGGGCCGGTATCTCCAGTGGCTCCGGTGGCTCCCGTGGCTCCCGTGGCTCCGGTATCTCCCGTTGACCCAGTTGTTCCGGTTGTTCCGGTTGCCCCGGTTGTTCCGGTTGTTCCGGTTGTTCCGGTTGTTCCGGTTGTTCCGGTTGTTCCGGTTGTTCCGGTGGTTCCGGTTGTTCCTGTCGATCCGGTGGTTCCGGTTGCACCAGTAGTTCCGGTGACTCCCGTGGCTCCGGTGGCTCCCGTAGCACCAGTAGTTCCGGTAGTCCCGGTAGTCCCGGTAGTTCCGGTAGTTCCGGTAGTTCGGGTGGTTCCTGTCGCTCCAGTTTCTCCCGTTGCCCCAGTTACTCCGGTTGCCCCAGTTACTCCGGTGACTCCAGTTACACCCGTTACTCCGGTTTCTCCGGTTGCTCCGGTAGTTCCTGTCGCTCCGGCGGTTCCTGTGGTTCCTGTCGCTCCAGTTCCTCCAGTTGCTCCGGTGGCTCCAGTTACTCCGGTCGCTCCAGTTGCTCCTGTGGTTCCCGTTGCTCCAGTTACTCCTGTTGTTCCTGTCGCTCCAGTTGCTCCGGTGACTCCTGTTGTTCCTGTCGATCCGGTTACTCCGGTTACTCCGGTTGCTCCAGTTGCTCCTGTCGCTCCGGTATCTCCCGTTGCTCCGGTATCTCCCGTTGCTCCCGTTGCGCCAGTTGTTCCAGTCGCCCCGGTTTCTCCTGTTGCACCCGTCACTCCGGTTTCTCCTGTCGCTCCAGTTACTCCGGTATCTCCAGTTACTCCGGTGGTTCCGGTGGTTCCTGTCGCTCCGGTCGCTCCGGTTTCTCCCGTGGTACCGGTTGCTCCAGTGGCTCCAGTTACACCCGTTACTCCGGTATCTCCCGTTGCTCCAGTTACTCCAGTTGCTCCGGTGGCTCCAGTTACTCCGGTCGCTCCAGTTGCTCCTGTGGTTCCCGTTGCTCCAGTTACTCCTGTTGTTCCTGTCGCTCCAGTTGCTCCGGTGACTCCTGTTGTTCCTGTCGATCCGGTTACTCCGGTTACTCCGGTTGCTCCAGTTGCTCCTGTCGCTCCGGTATCTCCCGTTGCTCCGGTATCTCCCGTTGCTCCCGTTGCGCCAGTTGTTCCAGTCGCCCCGGTCTCTCCCGTTGCCCCAATCTCTCCAGTTGTTCCTGTCGCTCCGGTATCTCCCGTTGCTCCAGTTACTCCAGTTGCTCCAGTTACTCCGGTATCTCCAGTTACTCCGGTGGTTCCTGTCGCTCCTGTCGCTCCGGTTTCTCCCGTGGTACCGGTTGCTCCAGTGGCTCCAGTTACACCCGTTACTCCGGTATCTCCCGTTGCTCCAGTTACTCCAGTTGCTCCAGTTACTCCGGTGGCTCCAGTTACTCCGGTGGCTCCAGTTACTCCGGTTACTCCCGTATCTCCCGTATCTCCAGTTGCTCCGGTGGTTCCTGTCGCTCCAGTTTCTCCCGTTGCCCCAGTTACTCCGGTTGCCCCAGTTACTCCGGTTGCCCCAGTTACTCCGGTGACTCCAGTTACACCCGTTACTCCGGTTTCTCCGGTTTCTCCGGTTTCTCCGGTTGCTCCAGTTATTCCGGTTTCTCCTATTGCTCCTGTTTCTCCTGTTGCTCCTGTTGTTCCTCTCGCTCCAGTTTCTCCTGTTGCCCCAGTTACTCCGGTTACTCCAGTTACACCCGTCACTCCGGTGGCTCCAGTTGCTCCGGTTGTTCCTGTCACTCCGGTTTCTCCAGTTGCCCCAGTTACTCCGGTTACTCCAGTTACACCCGTCACTCCGGTTGCTCCTGTTGCACCCGTCACTCCGGTTGTTCCTGTCGCTCCGGTTTCTCCGGTCGCTCCCGTGGTTCCGGTTGCTCCGGTTTCTCCCGTGGTACCAGTTGCTCCAGTTGCTCCAGTTACACCCGTCACTCCGGTTGCTCCCGTGGTACCGGTTGCTCCTGTTGCTCCAGCTACACCCGTTACTCCGGTATCTCCAGTTGCCCCAGTTACTCCAGTTTCTCCTGTTGCTCCAGTTATTCCGGTTATTCCGGTTTCTCCGGTTTCTCCAGTTACTCCGGTGACTCCAGTTACACCCGTCACTCCGGTATCTCCTGTTGCTCCGGTGGTTCCTGTCACTCCTCCCGCTCCAGTTTCTCCTGTTGCCCCAGTTACTCCGGTGACTCCAGTTACACCCGTCACTCCGGTGGCTCCAGTTGTTCCTGTTTCTCCAGTTGCTCCTGTTGCACCTGTTGCACCCGTCACTCCGGTTTCTCCTGTCACTCCTGCCGCTCTGGTTTCTCCAGTGCTACCGGTTGCCCCAGTTACTCCCGTATCTCCAGTTACTCCAGTTGCTCCAGTTACTCCAGTTGCTCCAGTTACTCCGGTTTCTCCGGTTTCTCCGGTTTCTCCGGTTTCTCCGGTTTCTCCTGTCACTCCGGTAGCTCCGGTTGCTCCGGTGGTTCCTGTCACTCCTCCCGCTCCAGTTTCTCCTGTTGCCCCAGTTACTCCGGTGACTCCAGTTACACCCGTCACTCCGGTTTCTCCCGTTGCCCCAGTTACTCCGGTGGCTCCAGTTGTTCCTGTCGCTCCAGTTTCTCCTGTTGCACCCGTCACTCCGGTTTCTCCTGTCACTCCTGCCGCTCCGGTTTCTCCAGTGCTACCGGTTGCCCCAGTTACTCCGGTTTCTCCTGTTGCTCCAGTCACTCCGGTATCTCCTGTTGCTCCAGTCACTCCGGTTTCTCCGGTTTCTCCAGTGGTACCGGTTGCCCCAGTTACTCCCGTATCTCCAGTTGCTCCAGTTACTCCGGTTGCTCCAGTCACTCCGGTTTCTCCGGTTTCTCCAGTTACTCCGGCTGTTCCTGTCGCTCCAGTTTCTCCCGTTGCCCCAGTTACTCCGGTGGCTCCAGTTGTTCCGGTTGTTCCGGTTGTTCCGGTTGTTCCGGTTGTTCCGGTTGTTCCGGTTGTTCCTGTCGCTCCAGTATCTCCCGTTGCCCCAGTTACTCCGGTGGCTCCTGTTGCTCCGGTTTCTCCAGTGGTACCGGTTGCCCCAGTTACTCCCGTATCTCCAGTTGCTCCAGTTACTCCTGTTGCTCCCGTCACTCCGGTTTCTCCAATTGCTCCGGTGGCTCCGGTTGCTCCGGTTGCTCCAGTTACACCCGTTACTCCGGTTTCTCCTGTTGCCCCAGTTACTCCGGTTTCTCCAGTCGCTCCGGTTTCTCCTGTTGCTCCGGTTGCACCCGTCACTCCGGTTTCTCCTGTTGCTCCAGTCACTCCGGTTTCTCCTGTTGTTCCTGTCGCTCCGGTACCTCCCGTTGCCCCAGTTACTCCGGAGGCTCCTGTTGCTCCGGTTGCTCCAGTGGTACCGGTTGCCCCAGTTACTCCAGTTACTCCAGTTACTCCAGTTACTCCAGTTACTCCGGTTGCTCCAGTCACTCCGGTATCTCCAGTTGCTCCGGCTGTTCCTGTCGCTCCTGTCGCTCCAGTTTCTCCTGTTGCACCCGTCACTCCGGTTTCTCCGGTTTCTCCTGTTGCTCCAGTCACTCCTGTTGCTCCGGTTGTTCCTGTCGCTCCAGTCGCTCCAGTTGCTCCAGTTGCACCCGTCACTCCGGTTTCTCCTGTTGCTCCGGTTGTTCCGGTTGTTCCGGTTGTTCCGGTTGTTCCTGTCGCTCCAGTATCTCCCGTTGCCCCAGTTACTCCGGTGGCTCCAGTGGTACCGGTTGCCCCAGTTACTCCAGTTACACCCGTCTCTCCGGTTTCTCCCGTTGCTCCAGTTGTTCCTGTCGCTCCAGTTTCTCCTGTTGCACCCGTCACTCCGGTTTCTCCGGTTTCTCCGGTTTCTCCCGTCACTCCTGTTGCTCCGGTTGTTCCTGTCGCTCCAGTTTCTCCCGTTGCCCCAGTTACTCCGGTGGCTCCTGTTGCTCCGGTTGCTCCGGTTGCCCCAGTTACTCCGGTTGCACCCGTCACTCCGGTTTCTCCTGTTGCTCCTGTTGCTCCGGTTTCTCCAGTCACTCCGGTATCTCCAGTTGCTCCGGCTGTTCCTGTCGCTCCTGTCGCTCCAGTTTCTCCTGTTGCACCCGTCACTCCGGTTTCTCCGGTTTCTCCGGTTTCTCCGGTTTCTCCGGTTTCTCCTGTTGCTCCAGTCACTCCTGTCGCTCCAGTTGCTCCTGTTGCACCCGTCACTCCGGTTTCTCCTGTTGCTCCGGTTGTTCCGGTTGTTCCTGTCGCTCCAGTTGCTCCTGTTGCACCCGTCACTCCGGTTTCTCCGGTTTCTCCGGTTGCTCCGGTTGTTCCTGTCGCTCCGGTTTCTCCCGTTGCCCCAGTTACTCCGATGGCTCCAGTGGTTCCAGTGGTTCCGGTTGTTCCAGTTTCTCCCGTTGCCCCAGTTACTCCGGTGGCTCCTGTTGCTCCGGTTGCCCCAGTCGCTCCGGTTGCCCCAGTCGCTCCAGATTCTCCTGTTGCACCCGTCACTCCGGTTGTTCCTGTCCCTCCAGGTTCTCCCGTTGCACCCGTCACTCCAGTATCTCCGGTTGTTCCTGTCGCTCCGGTATCTCCCGTTGCCCCTGTTACTCCGGTGTCTCCGGTTGCCCCAGTTACTCCAGTTACTCCAGTTGCTCCCGTCACTCCGGTTTCTCCGGTTTCTCCGGTTTCTCCAATTGCTCCGGTGGCTCCTGTTGTTCCAGTTGTTCCAGTTGTTCCTGTCGCTCCAGTATCTCCCCTTTCCCCAGTTACTCCGGTGGCTCCTGTTGTTCCTGTTGTTCCTGTTGTTCCTGTCGCTCCAGTATCTCCCCTTTCCCCAGTTACTCCGGTGGCTCCTGTTGTTCCTGTTGTTCCTGTTGTTCCTGTTGTTCCTGTCGCTCCGGTTTCTCCTGTTGCACCCGTCACTCCAGTATCTCCGGTTGTTCCTGTCGCTCCGGTATCTCCCGTTGCCCCTGTTACTCCGGTGTCTCCTGTTGCTCCGGTTGTTCCTGTCGCTCCAGTTGCTCCTGTTGCACCCGTCACTCCGGTTTCTCCTGTTGCACCCGTAGCTCCGGTATCTCCAGTTGCTCCAGTGGTTCCAGTGGTTCCAGTGGTTCCAGTGACTCCGGTGGTTCCTATCGCTCCAATCGCTCCGGTGACTCCTGTTGCTCCAGTTGCTCCGGTATCTCCTGTTGCTCCGGTTGCTCCAGATGTTCCAGTCGCCCCGGTATCTCCCGTTGCCCCAGTCACTCCGATGGTTCCAGTTGTTCCGGTCGCTCCCGTTGCTCCTCTCGCCCCAGTCGCTCCCGTTGCCCCTCTCGCCCCAGTCGCCCCGGTAGCTCCGCGTGGTCCCCTCGGTCCAGTTGCTCCCGTTGCTCCCGTAATCCCCTTCGGCCCTTTCGCTCCCGTTGCTCCTGTCGGTCCAGTTGGCCCTGTTGGCCCAGTAATCCTCCGTACCGGATGTTTAGAAGCATCCAGCACAGCCTCCAGTTTCTTTTGCAAAAGCATGTCTTGCTTTGTCGTTGCTTCGAGCATGTCCCGCACACTCTTGTTTAGCGCGAGCAAATCCGAAATGGTAGCTCCTGGTCCAGATAGCCCGGGAATTGTCCCGAGTGCATACTGAATTTTTTCAGCTTCCGCATTTAAAATATGACTAAGTCCCAACTCTTCCATAGCTAAAGAAGACAACATGAAATTGAGCGCTTCATCACGCCCTATATGAATGGTCGGGGTGATATTCGGTATATTTGGAAATGACATGATTCTCCTCCTCTTTGAAAAGGATGTTTCCCCTCCCTCATGAGTTGTTACATAAGAAGCCATGGCATACTGATTTCCCAATCATTTGAAAATGTATGGAATGAAAAAATCGCGCTTCCAGACAACCACGAGAAAATAGAAGGAGAAAGGAAATCGTTGCTCATTCATTAGAGGAATCAATACGAGGAGTAATCGTTATCGAAGTGCATTACCAAACCGTAATCGGGTCTTATTTTTCATCCATCCTCTTCCTCCAAAAAAGAAGCCATCCCCCTTAATCTAAAAAGGGATTCCAACAAACTGTCGTGCAGCTCTTACCAGTAACGGATGGAAAATCTCCTTCTTTAATCAACGAGGATCGATTCTATTTTGTAGAGAAGACCCGAGCAAAATAACAACTTCCCCCATACAATACGGACAACCAAGAAGGAGTATAGCCATCTATTGTTCCACCGAATCCAATTGCTCCAGTCTTGCAAAATAAGCTTCGTTGTACGCTACACTTGGATGTGTCGGGTAAAATAGCTTTGCCATGTCGTGATGAATTTTAGCCTTTCGCTGATCCCCGATCCGATCGTAGCAGTAGCATAGCTGTATATGAGGCAGCCACGTCCATGCCGATTCATCTACCTTCCCCATGGAATCTTGTGGCCGCTCCAATAATGTCGCTTGCCGGTACCAGTAAATAGCCTTTGGGAAATCCTGCTTTTCCACAAAAAAAGCCCCCATCCTGCAGCAAATCTCCGCACGCGGAAGGTCAATCGCAAGTGTCCTGGTCAAGGATTGGATCTGTTTTTCAGGCTGTTTCAAGTGAGCGTAACACTCTGACTGCTTCTGGCACGCCCATATTTGATCCTCGATCCAGCCCAAGCCTCCGTCCAAAAATAACTGATACTGCTCAGCCGCCTCTTCGTACCTCGCATGATCGAACAGTTCATTTGCAAAATAAAATTGGTCACGCGGTTCAAAAACCTCGCCTTTTTCCTTGCGCTTTACATAAATTTGCAAATTCCGGTCTGTGTACGGCTTATTTTTTTGGTGAGTAATGGCGATTTCGCTGTGCAGAATATCCCCCGCAACAGCCAAATACTCGTGAACTGCCCCATGCCAAACAAAGTTACACTTCCTTTTGACGAGGCGATTTCTCCGCAAATAGTGAACCGGCTTCCCTCGTTCATCTACCGTTAAGTGGTACGTCATCGAGACACTGTCGTAATCGAAATTGTCCGAGGCCTTCAGTGCTGCAAAACGTTCCCGATCCGCTTCCAAAAGCACATCGTCCGCATCCAGCCAAAAAATGTACGTCATCTTGGCTTGCGCAAAAGCAAAGTTACGAGCTGCTGAAAAATCGTCCACCCAGGTAAAATCAAACAGTTGTGCACCATAGGTCAATGCAATTTCTTTGGTCCGATCTATCGACCCTGTATCGACAATGATAATTTCATCCACCAAATCGTAGACCGTCGACAAGCATCGACCGAGTGATTCTTCCTCATCCCGAACGATCATGCACAAGCTAACCGTGAACATGCAGATCGCCCCCTCCCCAGAAAATCATTTTCTCAACATCCTATTTCCTTCCATCCCCCTTTATGTATCCGTACTTTCATAACCATCTCCCCGCACGAATATGGTGTAACAATATGTTCTGACAACACCGAAAAGAAGGTGATCATCAAATGAGCCCGCCTCTCCTTTCCCTATGCATGATCGTCAAAGACGAAGCAGACCAGATCGAAGCATGCCTGTCCAGCGTGCATATGGTGGCAGACGAGATCATTGTTATCGATACAGGATCAACCGATGGTACACAGGATATTTGTCGGAAATACGGGGCGAAAGTTCTGGAGATTCCTTGGGAAAACAGCTTTGCGAAAGCGAGAAACGCCGGATTGGAGGTTGCCAAGGGAGAGTGGATTTTATGGCTGGATGCAGATGAAATCGTACAAGAAGAAAAGCCGGGGGTGCTTCGTCAAGCTATAAGTGCCAGCAAAAGCGACGCCTTTTTTATGAAAATGATCCATTACACTGGCTCGCAAAAGGAGCAAGCTTCGCGCCACTCCGCCTACCGATCCGGGCAAGTCC
This sequence comes from Brevibacillus brevis, assembly GCF_022026395.1. NCBI lineage: Bacteria > Bacillati > Bacillota > Bacilli > Caryophanales > Paenibacillaceae > Brevibacillus > Brevibacillus brevis. The sequence goes on from NZ_CP041767.1 coordinate 5,256,308, forward strand.
GCTTATTTCGCAACAAAAAAGGATTTCGATTTGTGCGCGACATACACGAAATTCTTCAATGGCCGACCACCGCTTCGAGAGATATCGCTATCCCTTTGCTACCTGTACATATTCACCATCTCGGATATATGGACGATGCCGTTCAACGAAAACAAAAAGCTTTGCGCAACTTGAGGCTCTTACGTCATGAAAGAAAGAAATCCAAGCAAGACCCGTGGTGCGATTACCATCTCGCAAACGAATTTTTTCGCGCCAAACAATTTGAATATGCATTTACACTGGTGAATCAAGCAATGAAAGGCTTTTTAACCACCCAAAAACCTCCCCCGTCCATTTGCTACAAGCTGAAATTCGATATTCTTTTCCAGCATGGCAGCATGCGCGGAGCATGGCCGGGGATTGCACGAGCTATTCAAATCTACCCCAATTACGTAGACCTTCATTTTTACAAAGGCGTTTTCCTGATGGAGCATGGTCTGTATGCCGAGGCGGTAAAAGCTTTTGAGTATTGCTTGGAGATCGGGGACAATCAGTGGGAGCATTTTAGTGAGCAAGGAATGGGGAGCTTTTACGCTTTTCACTTTTTGGGACGATGCATGGAGCGCATGGGCAAGACACATGAATCCCTTGTCTACGATTACACAGCGAGCTCCATACATGCTTCGCACTTCGGAAAAAAGCGAGAGGTGGTGCTATGAGCGTGAAAACAAGCGTGCTAATTGGCAGTCCAGTTTGTCAGAAACCAGATGTTCTCCGGATGTTTTTGTTTTCGTTAGAAAGGTTGTCGACCTCAAACTTGACGTTGCATTATTTGTTCGTCGATGACAATAACGATCCGCATTCGAGCAATATCCTTCAAAACTTTGCAGACAAACACACGGGCCAGGTCGACATTATCCCCGCTGCTAGCAACCTCCATCCTTACACATGCGATGAGAGGGCCCATTACTGGAGCGAAGCACTCGTATGGAAGGTCGCTGGATTCAAAGACGAAATGATCGCCCGCGCCAAACACCAAGATTACGATGCCCTCTTCCTCATCGATTCGGATTTGCTTCTCCAGCCAGCCACTTTGGAAGTTTTGCTCGCCTCTGACAAAGAGATCATATCTGAAATCTTCTGGACGAGCTGGACACCAGATACCGTCCCCGTCCCTCAGGTGTGGCTCAAAGACGAATACACCCAATTCGAATGCGCACGCCATGAACAAATTTCCTTGGAAGAACAGTACCTGCGGAAATACGCTTTCTACGGACAACTTCGTGTCCCCGGCGTATATGAGGTAGGTGGTTTGGGAGCCTGCACCCTCATCCGCAGAAAAGCGCTGCAAGCTGGCGTCAGCTTTAGGCAAATTTCAAACCTGAGCTTCTGGGGAGAGGACCGTCATTTCTGCGTCCGGGCGCAGGCTTTGGGTTTGTCCCTTTTTGTGGATACACACCATCCCGCTTTTCATCTCTATCGGGAGAGTGACTTTGCGGAAGCGCGAACCTGGATGAAGCAAATCTATGGCTCCGCTCCTTTACGCGTGAAAACCACTCGTCCTCCTGTCATCAACAATACGATCCCCCTTGGAAATTAACCTATTATATGGTATGCTGGCGACACGTCTATTTGGATGGAAAGGTACGGTAACTACGTATGCCAACAACTACTTTGTAATGGCCTAAAAAACTGGATAGCTTGCCCTTCGGAAAACAAACGGTTTTTCGCACAGGTGCAGTCTGCCCTTTTTTCCCATTACAAAGGAACGTAACGAAATCTGTAGGTGTATATCCTAACGGAGGTTCGCTATGGGGAATCTCCGTTTTTTTGTGTTCAAAAACAGGCCTGCCCTACAGGACATCCAAATAGAAGATGCGTTCCTTTCACTTTTTAGACGAGGTGAAGGACCATGCATACCATCGAGCATACGTGGGTATTACGTGAAAATCATGAGAATCAGCCAGTGCGGCGATATTGCAGCAATTGTGGGCGAACCGTTCTCTTCTTCGATACAAACATCCGCCGCCACAACGCAAACGGCAAAAACATCTATCGCTTCGCTATCTATAAATGCGAAAAAAATCATACGTGGAACGAAAAGCTCGCCATCTATAAAGCCTTTACAGATCATCGGGAGGTGCCGGATACGGAGTTCAGTGAAGAGATCGCGCCCCTCCTCCCTATGCTCCCCTTGCATGAATACCAGGAAAAGGGCGTTCAGAAAGTGACGATTCGAATTGAGAGCGCAGAGGCCCGCTTCCGCCTCGACAAACTGCTGTCCGAACAGATAGAAGGTTGGAGCCGCAGCCAGATTGTCCGCAAGATCAAGGACGGGCATATTCGCCTGAATGAGCAGGAGACGAAGCCAAGCGCTGTCTTGAGTGCAGCGGATATTATTCAGATTTTGATTAGGTAACAGTATGTATGGAAAAAGTCGCAGACGGAATCTGCGGCTTTTCTTTTATTTCTTCAATACGACCGCTTTTCTCGGCTCGTCCCACTCCACTTGCAGTCCTAGTAAGGCAGCAAGCTCTCTTGTTTTCGCAAAAGCAGTTCCCTGGTCGTTTACATAGGAGACTTCCTGTCCGTTCACGGTCACTTTTTGCGTGGAAGGCTCCCATTCCACTGCTCCACCCACTGCCTCCGCAATCATTCGGATGGGTACATAGGAAACATCATCGATTAGTTTTCCTGTGGAGGTAAGTTTCAGTTCAACTGCGCACTTATCCACATCAGGCTGTGGTTTTTGTGGATAAGCTGTGAGAAACCTGTGGACATCCTGTTGAAACTTTGCCCATGCGTCCTTCGCTGGCATTCCCGTATAGGTTTGCGCGGTCGTATTGACGACAAAAAAGGCCGGGCAGTTTTTCCCCGTAATGTCGTAATGACGCCACAGGTGCTCGACTCCCCAGCCATGTCGCTTCAAGATATCCGCGGTCAGTGCCACTGTTTGCTCGTACATTTTCGCAAAGCTTCCATCTGCATTGACGCACATTTCAATCCCAATCGTGCAGTTGTTCGGGTAGTTGCTCAATTTGGTCAAGGCGGCCTGTGAATAAGTCTGCGCCCCGACGTGGTAGCCCATCTCGTCCTCGGGTAGACAGCGAATGATTTGCTTGTCGTCCACGATGTAATGAGCACTAGCTACTGTCGTTGGTTTGTTGAAGTAGTTTCGGTTTGCCACGGCATTTGCGCCGCTGCGTTCGTTGGCCGTCCAGTGGATGACGACTCCTTTTGGGACGATCTTCTTTTTGGGGCGGGAATTTACGTTGGTCAAAAGCATCTCGGTGATATTCATCGTTTACTAGGACTCCTTTCGTTTGGCACGCTCTGCCTTTGCCTTAATTTCGGCGCTGACTAATCTCTCGATGGATTTGGGCATTGGCCAGCCTGCGCGGTGGGCATTGGCGGTCAGGCTTGTCCAGGTGTGGTAGATGAGGCCGAAGGTGACGCCGTAGAACAAGAAGCCCGGGGTGCCCATGACGCGGTCCAGGAGATTGGCTACGGCTGGTAGGGCCATGAGGAATAAGGTGCGGGGGATTCGGGACAGGCCGTAGTCGGAGGAGTAGGATTGGTCTTTTTTGGCGGCGGAGATGCCTGTGATCCAGTCGAGGACGATCATGAAGAAGAGGACGATGAGGATGTCTTGGCGGTTGGTGCCGTATAGATAGTGAAAGGCGGGCGACACGATTGCACCTGCTGTGGTCGCCCAGGCGTTTGCTGGGGTTGCGATGCTTTCTAGGCTGTGTAGGGGTTTCATAGCTTCGTACCTCCTCGCCCCTTAAGGGAATAAAAATAGCCCCGCTAGGTACGGGGCTGACTTAATTTCTCTGAGTATGAAGAATTAGTAGCTTTAAAAATCTTGGTTAGTAATTTGCTTGAATTCCTTTGGAGAAATTTCTCCAAAAGGATTGGTTGTTGTTTTTACTGCTAGCCGCAGCTTTTCTACTGTGACCCAATTCATGCTAAATGCCAACTTCCAAAATGCCATCAGTTAGCACCTCCTTTTAATTGGATGAGCTCAAGCTTAACCTGGGCTAGCTGTTCGCCCATTGTCTGGATTAACGCATCCTTTTGGATGTTGCTAATTTTGAGTGAGGAAAGCTCTTGTCCCATTGTCATTACTGGATCTGTTTGTTGCTGTTTTCTAATCTCTGAAATAGCTTCTTTATTTTGCATTTTCATTAATCGAACGCCCCCCCATAACCATTTAGAAGTACACGTTCCTTCGCTGTTCCTTTGTCGATTGTCACCCATAGATTAATAGCCCACTCGGGAGCTGTTTTATTCTTATTGGTGAACAAATAGCCTCGATTTCCCTTTACTGCCCCTGTGCAATCTTCCCATGTAGGTACATCATCTAAGTAGTTATTGCAGACTTTCACACTTTCAATGGACGAGCCTTCTGGCAAGTATCTTTCAAGTGTCACTAATACACGTAATGGCATACCGTCCAATGTGAAGTCTGCTTTAATATCTGGATTTCCGTACTCTAGCATAAATTCGATATGGGTCTCTTTTCGGGTGAATGTGTAGATCCGTTCGGATGAGATTCCCGCGCTGTCCGTGGGAACGATCTTGATTTGATGCTGAACGTCCAAGTCCAATCGAATCCAAGCGTCATGGCTAATTTCAACTGTGTATACCTGTCCGGCTACGCCTGCAAACGACCTGATTTGTTTGCCGTTCAGATACTCGGTAAAAGTGAAAGTGTTGCCCTCTGGATCAGTGGCATGGTAGTTCACTGTTGGAGGTTGCATGAAGACGCCCAGGTCTTTATTCTCGTCATCAATAACTGGTGGGCGGTTCCAGACGACTCGGAACTTGCGTGTGACCTCCAAACTCTTACCCTGTTTATTGTCCTCTGCCCAAACTGTAAGGATGTGGTCAGTATTCTCGGCAAGGTCTATCCCATTAAGATCAGTTGTGCCAAGGTAAATACGCTTGTTTTTGTAAGTAAGAGTCTTATCAAACAAAATAGGCGTGCTACCATCCGATATGCTGGATGCAGCCGCCTGAGCAGGTCCATTATTCACTTTGTACCATACAGTGATGACGTTTCCTGCGTCCTCGTCTACAGTCTGACCGGATACCATGAGTGTCTTGTTTTCTGTCAGAGTTTGATTGTCAGGCGTGTTAAGTGTGACGGCAGGACGCTTATTGAGATTAAGCACTCCACGATACTTGACTGCATCTGTTGTCTGATAGATCGTCGGAGGAATGCTGAAATCAGTTGCAAACGACTGGTCATAGAACGTTGCTGGATTGGTGCCTACACGGTCGATAAATGGTCCGCTGAAAGACGTGAAATCGTTGGTTGACTCGATCCGCTTAATGTAGCCGCCGTCTTCGTAGATGATAGTCAGCTTTCCGTTTTTGTCGGAAGTAATGCTGGGGTTTTTACCTGCGACAAGTATCTTATGTGTTGCCCATTGAGAGCTATCTACAGAACTGGAATAACGAATCATTTCTGAAGGACTCGTAAAATCCGTACCATGCCATACGGCGTGTAGTTTTCCATTTGGTGATTTGATGACTTCTGGAGATGCCTGCGTGTGGGAAACACTATTATAAATAGAAAATGAATCACCCCAGTTAGTTCCATTGAACAATCGCCCTTGCACATGTACCGATGCGAACACATAAGCTATTACAGGTCGTCCGTTTTTGTCAAAACACAAACTAGGAGATGTGTGGTCATATCCAGAAGCATTGGTTGATGTTACCTGCACCGTTGCACTTGGTGTGCCCAGAGTTCCATCGGTGTTGATTGGAATGGAACCCGCGCGAACGTTGAAGCTGTCGGGATAGGTGACATTTTTTGTAGTATCTGACCACAACAATTTAGTTCCATCTGGACTTATAATGGTACTCACAGAAGCAATGGCGTTTTGTCCAGACTCGACCAACACTTCTCCTGCATAGGTGAAGTTATCATAGGCGTAAATCCTTACATACTGGTTGTTGAAAGCAACCGCTAAGTAAATGAAGTTTCCAAACGCGGACAAAGAAATGCCTTGGATCGATGTGAAATTGAAGGAAAAAGCCAGAGACCACGTTGCTCCATTATCAAGCGACTGATACAAGTACCACTTATTAGAATCCCTAGACAATCCCGCCATTTTTCCATTGGCAAGTCTCGAAGGTCTTGCCATTTTTGAAACAAGGTACCCTGAAGATACCACATTGACGGGTACGTAAATCTTTCCGTCCTCTTGTTGAAGCTTGAAGTTCCTCGTCTGCTTAGCTGAATCGTCCGTCCCGTCATTCGCCCAAACCAAAATCGATGACGCATCTGCTGGTAGCAAACCGGATACATCCGTCTGACCATCCCAGAAACGACCTTGTGAATAGGTCAGCGTCTTGCTAAATGGATTCGGATTTGAACCGTCAGATGTGCCAATGGCGATTGTCTGGGTTGGTCCACCGGCTATGGAGTATTTGACGGATAGTGCGCTCCCTGCCTCTACATCAGATACAGTGCCCTCCAGCTTGTACACGCTACCTTCCGCCAATGTTTGATTATTGGCAGGTGACGTGAGCGTCAGTGTTGGCGGGTTATTGACGATTGGTTCGAGTGCAACAAACATTGAAGAACCTGCACTAGCGCCAGATAGGGTACTCGTTGTCTCTTCCATCGTTTGTGTCCTGAGCATGTGCATATAGCGATATGCCGCTTGCTGTCTGTATCCCGAACTTATGTCATCGTACGGCTCTGCATAGGAAAGTGGTTGCGTGAAGGTATTTGCTGTCCCTGCGTAAAAGTTGAACAATAACATCATAGCCTTGTCAACGCTCAGTGTTTTGGATGTTCCAGCATCGAACGGGTAATAGGCTGTTTGATCGGCAATTCCTCTGTAAGAGCTTTCTTTGATCGCTTTTACGTTTCTCAAAATCAAAGTCTTGGAATGCCATCCAATTGAAGAAGGCGAAGACAAGGCGACACTAGCCACTTCGGATGCAGCAAGGAATTTATATGCAAGTGTATACCTATGCCCGGATGGAGCTACAGCCTGCCTGATTATCTGCCAACCATTCGTTGGAGTAACTGTATAATCATATGTGATTACATGAATCAGCGCTAAATCCCCAGCCTGCGCTTGATATCCCGCGGGGAAATTAGGTATATGAGCAGAGGATTGGTTAGTCTGGTTGTTTGATGCATTACCCAAAAGCTCGACCTGTTTTTTGCCTGTTGTCGGGATGGAGTAGTCGATAGTGAGGGTTGGTTGGTTTCCTGTGCTGTCAAATGAATTATAAGTCGCGAGGGTGCTTAAAGTCGTCTCGTTCGCATCTTTCAAAAGTAACCCGTTATTCGCTGAACCGCTAACCCACGCCTGCACTAATGTTTTTACATCAAATGTTTTCCAATCGTTGCTCGGACCTAATGCTAATGAAGATGCGACTGTCGGATTGAAAGTAGGTGCTGTGTTCCATGTGGTCACGCCATCCCAAGGAGAAGTGACTTCGTGAATATTATGAGTCCTTGAAGGCGCGTTTCCGCCACCCTTATATAGTCGCAGAGTTGCGCTATTGATAATAGCGTCGTTTGGTATTAATCCGAGATCAAATTTTAACAACGCTCGCTGTGTGGAACCCGAAGTGGTGTCAGACCCCACATATAAAACACCAGAACCACCGATGGCTGTTGTTGGATAATCTTGTTTGATGAAAGTGTCTACAGTAACAGAATTACTTTTCGTTAACATAACAAGGTTTCCTTGTGCAAGGCCGAACACACCTTCAGTAGATGTTGTAACTCCACCTTTTCCGTCATTTGCAACGACTCTCCAATAGTACAAGCCAACCGCCCAGGATGTGCTGATTCCCTGCTTTGACGTTGCGCTTCCTACGCTGGCATTGTAGATATTCGATGCTCCTGCTGATGTGCCGACCTGCAAAGTATATGTGAGTGCGTCACCGTCAGTATCGCTTCCTGACCACTTGAAGTCAATGTCTGTGCCTTGCTTGATTGTTTGATTATTGGTAGGGCTGGTCAGTGTTAACGTTGGTGTTGAATTGTGTGAAATGGTAAACGAACCATTTGATTCATCCCAGAGGCTGTAATCAATGCCATCAAAAGCACGAATGCGTACATATGCTTGACTTGTTTGGGGTTCATTTGAAAAATCATAAGCATAAGAAGTAACGCCAGCACCAGTTAGTGAAATTAAATCCTTCCACGTAACCTTATTGTTCGTAGTAAGTTGTATTTGGTACTTCAATCCTTCCGGAGCTACGTTACCTTCGTAAGTTATGGAGACTCTGCCAGTGACGGTTTGTTTCTTGCCTTGATGATCGATCACGTACCCACTTGGATATGTGGTTGTCAAACTTCCTTTGAGTAGTATGGGATATTGGTTAGTAGTTGATGCAACGATTGCCAATTTTGTTCCTTTGGCCAATTTGACTGTAGGCGAAAGAGATATTGAGTACCATTGTGGAGACTCTGTTATGGTGACTGTTGTTTGTTTGTAAATTGTTGAATTAGGCAGTCCATCTGCTCCTACACCCGTCAACATCAGTGTTGCAGAATTTTGACTGATACCATTGCTTGCAAGTAGCATTGCTACACTTTTAATACCGTACCAGTCATAATCAAAAGTGAACACTTGGCCTACCAATGTTTCATTTGCAACATTAGCTGACTCTGACGTAGTAGTAAAAATTTCGAAATTACCTACAGGGTCACTTGAAGGGCTCCAGGTAATTGTGTGTTGCTTGTTGATGACTTCTCCACCGTTCGGAGACATAACTACTGGAACTGTTGGCGCTAGATTTTTTAGTTGTCTATCGATATAAATAGTTGTACTAGCGTTTTGTATTTGGAAATATTTGTACGTTGGATCAATCGGAATACTTAACTGATTGCTAGCAACGTCACTATAAACATAACGTACGTAATTTGGGGCTTCTCCATAGATTCCGTACGCAGCATAAAAAGCGCCGCTTCTAAGTTGGTACTGGTACTTCGTATGGTCTAAAGCAGGAAAAGCCACCATTGTGTTAGCAGATGCTCCAGTAGACCACCAGTTTAACTCCCAAGCCATACCCCTACCCCTTCCTTCCGCAAATGGCCGTTATTGCGACCGATTCCTGTTTCCACCATTTATACCTCCAACCGACTCTGAGCCTCGTTATAGTAACCCCGAATCACCCTGATAAAGCTAATAGTAGACAGGTCATCGTTGAAATTGTTGTGTACAAAACCGTCCGGCAAGGTAGATTCGATTGTATTCACTCGCACTTTCAGGTTCGAGACATCCGCTTTCAACACAGCTAGCTCCGCGTGGGCATCCGCAATACCTCGCTCCCAACGGTTAATGTCGTGTTCGGTAACCGGATCATCCTGCTTCCAGTCCGTTTTAGCTACATAAGACACTTACACCCCTCCTCTCGTTTCGATAACAAAGGTCAGGTTTACGAACTGCGCCCCGTTCATCTCAATGTTTCCTGTCTTCTCAGCAACGACCGCTCCCGTTCTGGTCCTCAACTTTGCGCTCGTGATGACTGGCACACTGGCAACATGCTGGGCAGATACTTGTAATGCAATTCCGTCTTTTATGCCTGCAATCGGATGCGAAGTAATCTCCACAGCCTGGACAGGCACTGAAACTGAGCCGTTTATCAAAATGTCGCCACCCGACACCCTAGCCAGCAAGTCATTCCGGACGGTTTGAAGATAGCTTGGCAGGATCATTTCACGACCTCCTCGTAACGCTTGATTGGTGTCATCCCGACACGAAATTCACTGACCTTGTTATACTCCTTTATCCCGACGACTAATACATCTCGCAGCACGATCTTCTCCGACACAACAGGTTCAAAAGCGACTCCATTACAATGAACTGGCCTGATTCTCTCAACAGCTTGAACAGCATTCTTTGTATCGAATCGATCCTCAATCGGGTAGACGTACCGAATCACCTTTTTGCCGTAATCCTCGACCATCTGGACATGCTTGAATGACGAGGAACTCAAGCCAATTGCACGCAGCACGCTTGGGGTAAATCCAAGATACGACCAGTGCTTTTGCTGGATATTCTTTCGCCGTTCCTCCACACTCAGCAATTGCTTTCTCCCGAAATAAATCCAATCCCAGACATCCAGCCCCCAAGTAGCTGACCATGGGCTAAACTGCTGTAGGATGTCCTCACGCTCCAAATTGAAAGCATCTACAACTGTCCCTGCACCTTCAAAGTGATATTCCGCCACTTTATTCTCGTACCATTGCGGCGGCAGCATCCGCCGATAGCGTTCTGGAATCATGTTGTCACCGCCATGGTTAGAGTCGATACAGAGTCAGCAGGCACCGTCACATTCAATTCCGCGCCGTTTAAGGTGTAGCCCGTGAAATCTATTACACCATCCACGAAAAAGAGCGCTCCGATCTGCTGGTACACGATCTGGGAACGCCCTTTTAGGTAGGTTTTGATTTGTGTAGTAATTTGGTCTTTGATCTTCTCGAATTCCGCATCTGGTCGCAAAGCAAGTTTTACAGCGATAGTCACCGGATAAACGTTCGCCGGCAGTACCTGCAAGTCGTGCAAGGCCTTACGTTTGTCTTCCAGCTTAGTTCGTACAATTGTAGCTAATTCCTGCCCCGCTGGGTTTCCTGACAGGTCAGTAATGTACACGTCGATGGATAGGTCGTGTCTCGTCTTTTCGATGGCGACGGCTCCGCCTACCCCGTCAACATTTCGTGCCCACCGCTCGTAATCTTGGCGTCTGCCGTCTCCTTCTTCTGTGCGGGCTCGATCAATGAGGCGTTGTCGGTAAGCATCGTCTGTCTCTCCCTCATTGCGAGACAAGCCGAAGAATACGCCCGTAGCATCCAGAAATTCCCCGTCTGCCCAGGGTAGAAACCGCTGGAGAAAACCGTACTCAAATAACTGCTGCTGATCGCTGATCTCCTCTGCGATCGGATAACCGAGGTCATAAAAGATTTCTCCCTCTTCCGTCGCTGGTGGCGTCTCTCCACGCTTTTGTGCTATCAACGCCATCCGATTTGCCATCCGCTGATAAATCTGATCCGGGGTTTCCCTGAGAATCGGCATTTCTGGTTTGTCTAACGTTGCCATGTACTCACCTCCGTCCTAGTTGTCCCTCTCATGCCCTCAATTTCGAGCGAAAAAATGACCCCATTGTTCTCAAACCGAATGTCTACCACTTCCGCACGCTCTATCTCATTGTGAGCCTCTAGCGCCTCTTGTGCTTGCGTCTTAATTGCTGGCAATGAAATGTCCGAGCGCATCCTTCCAGTATCGTATAGAAAGTCTACGCCGTATCGTTCCGAGTAAATCTCATACCGGAAACGACGCGTATTCAGGATTTTCTTTGCTGTCTCTTCCAAATACTCCGCATAGGTAGTCGTCCGCAAATAACGACCATCTGGCCCCTGCATCAATTGTTTAGTGGTCCAGTCGAATTTATATGTCCATGGAATCGGGTTATCTGGAGATTGAACCAGTTGTATTTCGTCTCCGTTCAGCTCTGGAAACATTACTCCACCACCCCAAGCAGGAGGTATTGTTCGTTGTTGCATCGCAACAAGGCTACTTTTTTGCCCACATCTTCTGGCAACAATCGGGCAGAACGCAGTACAGACAGCTCATACGGCTCCAAGGGTGTAGGGTCCTCGTCCAACTTTACAGACAGAGGCGACAGCGACAAAAGCTTGCCAAACTCCCCTTGCGTATTCTCAATGCCGTCCTGCGCGTGCCCTCTCAGTTTTGCAATAACGGAATGCATCCCTTACGTCCTCCTTTCCAATTGGAGATCCATTGTGTATTGACCGCCCTGCCAGCGTACCTGGCAGTTAGTGACGATCCAATCTGTGATGGTTTTATTGTCTTTTTCCATGATTTTTATGAGCCAACCAGCGCGTAGTCTAGCAGCATTCTCATCCTCGTGCCTAACCGAAATGGAGCGTGTCTTGGGAATTTTGGACAACTCTGCAAGCTGCTTGGCTGCCATTCCCGCTACATTTTTGTCCTCACCTGCGTCGATGACTTTTTGCATGCGACCGATTTGTTTGACCAAGCTATCATTAGATTTCGTTGCACTGCTCACGACCCGATCATCCCGGTAGCGCTCTACTGTTACAACGGTGTATACATCCTCGATACTCTCTCCCGTCGAGCTACTTGCGAGTAAACTAGCCTTGAACATCGGGATAATACTGTTTTTCCCCTCAGGCAGTACCGTCAGCTTATCGCGCTGGTATTGCACGAAATAGCGGATGCCCGTCTTTTCATAGGCTTGCTCTGTCAGTGATGTAAAGAGAGACGTGTATGATTGTGATGAGATTCTCTCTTTGACCGTAAAGCCGAACGCCGGGCAGCTAAAATTGATACCTGCCGACTTGATAATTCGCGCAAGCTCTGTCCCTGCATCCCCGTCCAGCTTGAGTCTGGAAATTTCGTTTTTTTGCAAATACCAGCCGAGCTCGTATGCTGTTGCGGATAAATCTCCTGTCCGATCATCCCGGTCAAAACGAACGAGCGGGCCATGGAAAAGCTGCTGGGATTCTTTTAGCTCTGCACCTGCAAAGAGCATCAAAAAACCCGCCGATTGCAACGGCGGGCCTTCCTTGATTCTCACATCACAGTTTTGAGCAATTTGTCCCCTGGCCGAGGACCAGGAGAGCTCGGTAACGGCTGGGGTCAGGTCATAGCGGGTCTGTTCTTTTCCGTAAATGACTTTCATTTCGTCTGCCCTCCGTTACATTCTGTTTTCTCTTTCTAGCTTTTCGTGAATCTCTCTTTTCCTATCTTCCAACTTTTTGCTATCTATCCGTGGAGCCGCTTGCTGCTTCTTCGTCTTCTTTGCTACCTTCCCACTCGTGTTCGGGCGAGCTGGCTGCTGTTTCGTAATGACCGCCCCGGGGGATAGAAGCTGCGTCTGATTGCTCCACGTAATGAATTCGTCTTTGACAAACAGCGGCAGTTCAATCGTTCCGTGAAAATCGACGTTTTTTCCTTGGAATTTTCCGTCACATTGCCCGATGAGCACATTCCACGCCAAATCAAGCTCGTCTATAGTCAAAAGCGCTTCAGAGCCCGTTAAGCGATCCAATCCAGCAAGCCACTGTCTAGGCCCTTGATAGCCCTGTACCTCGATATAGGGAGCCGTGCTGTCTCCGGGTAAGATGAAGTCAAAGGAGATAGACTTTGGGCGTCTGGAAGAGATGCGGTTGCCGGACAATAATGTAATCGATGTCGTGCTTTCGATGTCGTTGCCATAGCCGCGAAACTGGATTTCCGCAGGTGTGACAGGAAATGTCAGCCTGTATTTGCCTTGAAGGCGGATCATGTCGTTACCCCTCCCCTCGTCTCTAGTGCATCCAGCAGGGAGCGCTCGATGATGTCTTTGATTCTCTGCGCGACAGATGGATCGCTGAGCATTTTCAACATGGTTGGGATATCCTGTAGTACGCCTTGTACGTGTAATGGGACTGAAATTTGCGGAATGGTGATGGAGACGGGCTGTTTTGGCATGCTGCTAACAGGTGAACGATTTGGCATCGAAGCAACTGCTGGGATTAAGGGTTGTATACTAACCGGTTGTGGAGGAGACGTGTCCTGCCACCATGATTTGACCCAATCGTATAGGGCTCCACCTGCCATTGATCCACCGATATTGCCACCGACACCACCAGCCAAACCGCCGACGAATGAACCAGCTCCAGGTGTAGCGAGTGAACCAAGGGCTGCTCCGGCGAGCATTCCCACTCTTCCTCCAGCCCAGCCACCGACGGTCTCCGCCCCAAAACGAGCGGCAACGTCAAGTTTGTTGTCCGATGTGAGAACTTCTTCGAGACTTGTTAAGGTTCCGAGGTAGGGCACCTTTTTCTGCCCGAAGTTAAACTTGTCCAGAGGCAAACGCTTGAACTGTTCCATAAATTTGTCTTTGAGTTTACCTGGGTGCAATTCTTCAAGCTTATTCATGAATCCATCCTTGAGTTGGTCGAATGACAAGCCCTTGAACTGCTCCACAAGCTTGTCTTTACCCAGCCACAATCCCTCAAGCCCAAGTCCTTTCATGAGTCCATCTTTGAGCTTATTCGGGTGCAATTCTCCAAGCTTATTCATGAACTCACCCTTGAGTTTGTCTAATGACAAGCTATTAAACTGCTCCATAAGCTTGTCTTTACCCAACCACAGTCCCCCAAGCCCAAGCCCAAGGCCCAACATGATTTTACCTGTCCGCCCACCTTTGAGCTTCCCCAAAGGAAAGCGTTTCATGAACTGGTCTTTTAACTGATCTGCTAACTGGTCTATGACCTCACTCGTACGTCGTCTCCTAGGAGTATTCGTGTTACGTCTATTTTTTGAAGAGGAACCTGATTTACGGTTATTACGGTTATTCCCCTTACAACAGCAGCAGTTTTTCCCGTCAGTTGCTCCTTGAGGAAACTTTTCTATCGTTGTCCGAAGATCTTTGAATTTTTTCAGTTGAGATGTCGTATGAATGTTCAGAGCACTACCAAGGAGTAGTAATCCTCCGGCAAAAATCGCAGTACCTTTTATCGACTCGTCCAAAGAGTTAAATGAACTCATTACTCCTTCAGCTGCTTCCGAAATCCCTGTATTTATCTCAGACATTTGTTCAGCGTACAGAGTCGCGATCTCCATGGCCTCGTTTCTCGCCATCGCTTGTGCCTGCCCAGGTTTGAAATAAACATCGTTCTGTGCAGACAGCTTATGCGCATTCACTGCTTCATTCCCTACTTTATATGCGCTCTCTTTCCCCATTTCCGGCACAAAAGCCCCTGTAAATATATCTTTTACTTCTCGCAGACCCTTCGCCACGTCAACTCCGGCATCGCCTGTCAAAGCATCGAATGCACGTTGTTGTAACGTTTGATCCTGGATGCTAGAAAAAGTCATCAGGAGTTTTCCAAGGGCGATATTTATTGTTTCTTTCTCCCCTGTTGCGAGACTTCGATTCAGCGTTGCTATATCTTGGGCGGCCTTGGCCTTTGCATCCTTCTTATTTTGAGCCTTGTAATGCTTCTCAAGAATTGCGGCGAGATCACCATTATCCGACATCTTCATTGCATTCTCATACAACGCACCATACGTTTTAAAATCATTCAAAAGGTTCCCTATTGAAACATAGGTAGCGGCCATTTTTTCAGGCGTATTCAGCAATTTGCCATTCTGAAGGTTGAAGTGAGCCAGAGACTCCACAAATTTTCCAGTCGCGGCTCCCCCTCCCTTGTTGCTTAAATACTGAACCGCATTTGACTGCCTAACGGTACTTTCATCACCAGTAGAAATCTCAATGGAGCTCATCATTTTCATGATGTCATCTTCCGTAAACCGCGTCGTGTATTTCAGCATGCCTGCTTTTTCTGCATACTTTAAACCATTGGTTGCATGCACAAGTTCAGCTTTGGCCATGAGGCTGTATGCTTGATCTTTCTTTATATCCGGGTTGAGTTCACGTATTTTTATGGAAGTCTCTTCTATCTTCAGGAGTTGCTCATTACCTTTGCCACCAGCTTCAAAAAGTGTCTTTTCTCTTTCTGTCGCCTGAGCTTCTTGGGCAACCGAACTCAGCGTTGTTCCAAGAGCTTTTTCGATCATCGGAGTTAGTGAGCCCAGAAGTCCTTTTTCGAATTCGTCATATTTACCTACTATTCCGCTATAAGCATCAAACGTTTCCATCATTGTTCCTGCCATTCTTTCACCTCCTTGTCCTCTCAGATGTCTACGCCCAGCAGAACCCGAAAAAAGCCGGGAGACCTACCCCCCAGCTCTTTCCTCATCCTCCGCCTCAATCATCTGACAAGCAAAAATAAACAGCTTCTGCTTGTACAAATCGACTTCGTACTCGAGTAGATCCGACGGGCGGCCTCGGCCTTTTAGAAAAGCGCGGCAAATATGCCAAGCCTCCCCGTCAGATCGGATTAGTTTTTTGCTTCTTCAATGGCTTCTTCTTCCGTCTGGGTTGCATTCACTTCACGGACCGCATTGAGCAGCTTGGTGTAGCCTTCTGGATTGTCGCGGAAAATTTTCTCGACGAGCTCGTACTTGGTGCCGACCTTGTACGCTTTCTTGAGCTCTTCCTGATTCCAAGGGAAATCGTGCTCGGTGGCTTTCACCAGACGTGCATCGTTGTACAGGAACCAGTCGGTTTTCTCGCCTTTGTCAGCCATGCGTTCGCAATCGCGCAGCTCGGACAAATTCAGTTGACGCACCTTCCACTCGTCACCGTCGATGGTTACGGTAATTTCTTTTCGCGGAGCTTGTTCATTAGCCTTGGCCAAAAATTTCTCGAGTTTGTTTTTGTTCATGTGGATTAAACTCTCCTATTCCGTGTAGGTTGGCAATTCATCGAGGTAGTCCGGCTTTTCGATGGACATCCCTTTCAGGTCGTAGGTCGCGTGATCGTTGCCGTCTGCTTTGGCTTCCCACAGCGTAATTTCGTCTGGGTTCAGCACGATATTGGAAATGCGGACGCGTTCGGAGTTACCGGCTTCCTTGTCCAGCGTCTCGCCGATCAGGAATGGGAGGACTGGGGTTTTGCCTTGAGTCAATTGATCGACGCAGTAGTATTTCAACGCAGCGTTGGTTGCGGTAATTTTCAATGTCACTTCTACATGCCAGTCGTTGACGGTCTGGATTTTTCCTTTTTGCAGGCGATTCGTGTCGCCGTACTCTACCTTGAGCACCATTTTTCCTTCCAGAGTACCGAAGATCGGGTCTCCGTTTTCATCGTAAATTTGGCAGTTCTTCAGTTTAATATCGCGTGCAATAGCCAATTACAGCACCTCCCAGTCAATGTCAAAGTATTCGATGGCATCAAGCGGCTTCGCAGACAAGAGGAAGCCACGGCGATCCCCGATGCCGTTCTTCTTATCCGTAAATGTCCAGCCCGTATCAATGGCGCCCTGCTGCTCGCGAACGGTCATGTACGCGTTGACGGCAGAGACAAATACCGCCCCGCCCAAATCGTTGTTGCCGAGCTTGCCTTTGTATTTCTTGCCGACTTGGCTGATGTCGTTGACGATCTGATCCAGCGTCATGCTCACACGGATTTTGCCGTAGTCCTCGCGCTCATGCGTACCAAGGACCGCCAGCGTATTGACGGCGCTCTCGATGATGTACACATCCCCGTCGCGGGTTGCGATCAGCGTACCGGAGCCGAGCGCACTCAAAATATCGGTGTGGCCCCAATCCTTGAGCGCTTTTTTCAATGGAACGACGACAGCCGTCAGCGATTCATGCGCAGGTGTCGCGGCGATCATACCCGCCACCCATGCTGCCCACTCCAGACTGCCGTATACTTTTCCGTTGTTGTGTTGACCAGCGATAGCACTGTTCACAACAAAACGGGCATTTTGCGCCACAGACCGCTCGATGTGCTTCGCCATGTTCTCGTCGTCCGTCGCTTTTCCGCCGAT
Source organism: Brevibacillus brevis (assembly GCF_022026395.1). Classification (NCBI taxonomy): domain Bacteria; kingdom Bacillati; phylum Bacillota; class Bacilli; order Caryophanales; family Paenibacillaceae; genus Brevibacillus; species Brevibacillus brevis. The sequence continues at coordinate 5,273,703 of NZ_CP041767.1, forward strand.
TACCAGTGTACTGAGCTTCTTGTTTTGTGTACGACGATCGCTCATGAATTGCTTCGCTGCCGCTTGTACAGCCGCATCGTCAAAAGGCAGATACATCGTGTCAAAATCAGCACCGGACACAGCCATGAACAGCTTAGTTGAGTCAGCTGCGGTAAGCGCTACTGTGCCACTTTTCGCTCCTGTCAGGGCTGTTTCTGGCACGATTGTAACGGCAGTCTCGCCCAGTTTTTTCACACGCACATAGTTGGATTGGCTCGTTTTCGCTGCCAACTCATTCGCATCCACAAACGAAAACTTCTCTGTTTGCAGCGGACCTGTTACCTGGAGTTCCTTCTTGCCTGGCTCGGACGTCGAGGCAGTAATCATAACCTTCAGCTCGTTACCTACCAAACCCGGATACAGAGCCTCGACTCTGATTGCATCCGCTTGCTCATACGCTGCTTTTGTGGCTGTGCCATTCGTCATGCGGTACGCGAGAATCGTCGCGCCGCCTTCTGCTGCCAGCTCCACGGTATCGACCTTGCCAAATGTGTGGGCAAGTCGCTCCTCAAAGCTCCCCAGCTTGACGAGCTCATCTGACGCGCCCCACTCTGCTTGATACGGAACCAGTACGACACCGCTCTTCGGTACTACACGTTCTTTTGCTTTTGCGATCAGTTCGACCGTTACACCCGGACGTTCACGTTGAATGGTCATGTTTACACCCCGCCTTTGTATTTGGTCAGTCGGCTCTTCACTTGTCCTTCTGCCAGTAGTTGATCATCTGCTTCAGAAAAAAGAGCACCTGCTACCTCGAACCGTTCGGCTCCAAGATAAGCGGCGCTCTTGATCCACGCTTGTTTGGTTTGCACAAGCTCTGGGGCCTGTGCTTGTTGTTCTTTTCGTGCCACTATGATCGGACCCCCTCTACATCAAATTCATTGATTTTTTCTGTGGCTGCTCTCTGCACCGCCACGTTGTAGGTGAACTGGAACGCGATCTCCGTCCGGTCCTTTTTATCCCGCCAAATACGCAAGGTGGAGCTGTCGATCTCGATGGACAATCCAGACGATTTGCCTTGATAGCTAAATTGATTTTGGCGAAGAAGCTCACGCAGCGGCTCAGCCGAAAGCGGCTGGTAGACGCCTGCTACCCTTGGATAGTGGAGGACGATGGCTGCTTCTGAGACAACCTGATAGGAAGTGAGGCTTCTTCCTTCTTCACGGACCCCTTGCGTCAAAAGAAACGCGATAGGCGGCTGAAATCGCTGCGCCATCCAGTCGTCCACATTTACAACAGTAGCCAGCTCTGGATACGCTTCCTTCACCAGTTCAATGAGAACGGCTAGCTCACGATCCATCCAGCTTCCACCTCCCATACTTGTGGTATTCTCTTCTGTCTTCGTCACATGACTCTTCCCCCCACTATTTCACTTCATTTGGCAAGGCATCCACGGCAAATACCCGCCGAGCAGGGAGCGAGTAGCCTGTAGCTTTGAACTCGCAACATCGTGTGGCGCCATCGCCATTTTCCCCGCTCGCCGGGCATTTGAGCCGTCGGCGTACATAAAAAGCCACCCGATAGCTTCTTCGGATGGCTCGTATCTCTCTTACTTGTTTCGCTTGACTCAAGTATAACTGATTCGGAGGAAAAACCGGGAAAATGACCCGATGTGTCAGGAAGTGTCAACCTTTGTCAACCTCAATCATACTTGTGAAAATGAAAAGAAGCTGTCATCTTCCAGACAGCTTCTCATCTATTAAATCATCATCCGGTCTGCTGAGCCTGATCACCATACATCGCCCATGCCATCTTCATCACCGCACTGCGCTTGATTTCATAATACCGCTGACGGGACACACCGATTTCTTTGGCAATCAGATTGTTCTTGTCGCCATCCAGCAAAGCCTCGACCACCAAGCGTTCCTGCTCCCCCGGAATCGTCTCTACCGCTTTATTGATCCGCTCAATTTTATCCTGCAAATTTTGCAGCCTTTTCCACTTTCGCTCCCGGCGTACAACCTCCGCGTGCGTCTTATCTCCCGTGGTGCCCTTTCCTTTTGGCATGCCTGCATCCAATCCATACTGAGAGACCATTCCTTCCCCCGCCTCGCGCAAAAAACGCTGGATACGAACGATCTCGATTTGCATGTAATTATAGTCGCGGATTTCTTCCTCGGCTTTCTGTAGAAAATCTACAATGGGTGCTTGCTCACTCAGCCGGACGAAGCCTTCTTTTCTAGCGGATACTGTCTTTTGCTGCCCTTTTGCCTCTTGATCCCGCATGTACTTGTCCCACTCCGGGCAAGAATCGATTTTTCCTACGTGCTTATCATGAACCTGACAATGTGATTTCTTTCCCCAGCACGTTGCCGGACAAACCTCGCATACTGCTTCCATGAAAATATCTTTGCTGATCAAGGCACTATTCCCCCTCGGTCATATATATGAAGTCCGTATGATTGCTTATCGGTTTTCGTTGACTCTTGCGTCTTTTCTTAATCTTTGAGACAAACCAATCTGTCCGATAATGACTCCGACCAATAAAACAGCTGCTCCGATTAATGCTGCTTCTATCATTTCGTACGTATCTCCTTTGCATCGTCATTTTCTTGTATAATGAAAGGGGGCAAAGAGGATACTCACCAGTTGTATTCTTTGCCCCAAGCATTCAACGGGGATTCCGATCGTCAGTCGGAGTCTCCTTTTTTTGTTCCAGTTGCTCTTTCTTTTTCTCTTTGTTTGCCTTTAATTGCAGATTGAACAGATTATTAATCCGAATCTGCAAATCCACCTGCTTAAACGTGACGATTAAAGCAAGGAAGCACACGACAACCGCGAGAACCTGAACGTAATCAATCGTCATCATAGCATCACTTCTCCACTGCGGATCGCTTCGAGCATCGCGGTTTTCATTTCTTGCATGCTCTCTTCGCGAGGTAGTTTGATAAAGGAAGCGAGGTACTCCATGTCAGGAAGCAGAAAGTCGAGGATCGTCAGTACAGCCCGATTATCTCCTGACTGTGCTTTTTGGAGGGTCAGGCTGAACGAGTCAGCTTCTCGGCCAATTGGCGCAAATATTTGTTTTTGCATTTACTCACTCCTTGTCTGGTCATATTCAGTTTTTTGGCTACCTGTTCTTCTGTCATTCCTTGTAGGACGACCTGCTTGATAATAATCCGGGCTTTTTCTGGGAGTTGCATCAACACCTCCTGAACATACAGATCCGACAGATTGTCCTCGATCGCTTCCGTTCCCCGCATCTCCTCTTTGATCACCGTCTCCCTGTACAAACGCTTCTTGGCGGCGTACTGCAATCGCCAAGCAATCCTCTTGAGCACTTTTCTGCAATGCTCTTTCAACTGCTCATCTGTCACTTGCTTCACCTTCTGTCTTTTTCATCCGGAAATAGGAACATTCGTTCTCTTGTAGTACAAGTATCTCATACTGATGTAATAAGTTCAAGTTCTTTCTACCAGATTTTTGGAGATGATTTTCCAGGTTGATCCACTGCATAATTTTCAGAAGAAGACATCAAAAAAGCACGTTCCCGAGTGGAGATCGTGCTTGTGTAGAAGTATGAAATTATCCTTATATAACTGATGTTCCCACTCTATAAAAGTACATAATTCTCATACTTTTTGGTTTTATCTGCCCATCACGCTTGAAATATCTTATAAAAATAAAAAAGCAAGCCCCTCTCGCATCCATAGCAGAAGAACTTGCTTGCTTTTCTATCTTTCGCACTCTCTTAATCCCAAATATTCGGACGTTCAACACCCATCGTTCTCATATAATCTAGCAGTTGACCGGTATGTACCGACTCATGATAAGCGATTCGCAGCAGCATGTCTCCAAGTGTGCGGACATAGCCTACATCGGATCGATCGATGCGGACACTCTCCAAGTCACTCTTGGACAGCCCTCTGACGAAGCGGAGAAACTCTTCTCGATACGGTTTCGCAAAGGCCAAATCTTCTTCTACGCTCGAAAACTCTTTGGTTTCATACGGATTGGGGATGTCAGACAAGGCGGCGCTTCCCCGTTGGATCAAAATCTGGTGATACAAAAACTCACCCTCGATGACATGGCGAATCATTTCTCCGCACGTGAACGCTTTATCGTCAGGCTTCCAGTTCAGCATTTCTGTAGGGATTGCCTTCCACACCTTGATGCTTCTACGTCTTACTTCCTCAAAGTTTAAGATTAAGAGATCATTTTCGTTCATGCCATTCTCCCCTCCCCGTAAGCTCGTCCTAGTTTTTTTGATAGAGATCACATGTCGCTACGTGATCATTGACCATGCCGACTGCTTGCATAAAGGCGTAGCAAATGGTTGAACCGACAAACGTAAAACCGCGCTTTTTCAGGTCCTTGCTCATCTTGTCGCTGATTTCGGTAGAAGCAGGCACATCCTTCATTTCCTGAAAATGATTATGGATCGGCTTTCCGCCTACAAACGACCAAAGATAGCTGCTAAAGGACCCAAACTCCTCCACAACCCGCAAATACGCGTGGGCGTTCTTCACGACGCCGCGAATCTTCAGCCTGTTTCGAACGATGCCTTCGTCTGTCAGCAATTGCTCAATTTTGGCTTCATCGTATTGAACGATTTTCTCCGCTTCAAAGTTATCAAACGCTCTTCGATAATTTTCCCGCTTCTTCAGGATCGTGTACCAGCTCAGTCCAGCCTGTGCGCCTTCCAAATTCAAACATTCAAAGAGCAACCGATCCTCATAGACAGGAACTCCCCACTCGTGATCGTGATAATCCATATAAATAGGGTCCTGATTCACCCAGCCGCACCGATTCATGGAAAGAAGCCTCCTCTACGAAATGCGAACATATATTCCTATATAAAGAATATACAATCATTGGGTATTCTGCAAGTTTTTCTTTACAAAAAAAGACCTCATCCATCTGAGGTCTCCCTGCAATCAAGCCGTTAAAATAATTGGCTTCCCTTTCGTCACAACGATGGTGTGCTCGTATTGAGCTACGTAACTCTTATCAGGCGTAATGAGCGCCCAACCATCCCTGCCATCGTCCACATATTCCGTCCCCGTTGAAATGAATGTTTCAATGGCCAATACGAGACCTTCTGTGAGCAAGCGTCTGTCCTTTTTGTCATAGTAATTCAAAATGTAAGCAGGCTCTTCATGCAAGCTTTTGCCGATGCCATGACCCGTAAGGTTTTTGACCACTGTAAAGCCTTTTTTCCTGGCCTCCTGATGAACAATGCGACCAATCTGGCTAAGCTTCGATCCCGCCTTTGCCGCATCCAATGCCTTGTACAGCGACTCCTCGGCGCATTCGCATAAGGATTGTTTCTCGGGCTCACCTTCCCCTACCACGATGGAAGCACCTGTATCGGCAAAATATCCATCCAGCTCCGCCGAGACATCAATATTGATGATATCGCCATTTTTCAAGACTGTATCATCAGGAATGCCGTGGGCAACAATGTGATTGACACTGATGCACGTATTCCCTGGAAAATCATACGTGATATTCGGTGCAGAACGCGCGCCGTATTTTGCCAAGATCTCTCCGCCAATCCGGTCGAGTTCTTTTGTTGTCACGCCTGCCCGCACTGCTTTTATCATCGCCTCTCTTGCTTCAGCGACAATACTACCGATCCGCTTCAAACAGATCAAATCATGTTCATTTTGAATTGACATGTGATTCCCTCCTGTCTACGAATGTAATTATTCCCCTTTTCTACTCCTACATTGGAACATTTTTCATCACCAATCGCAACCCGCAGAAAAAACAAAGAACCCCAGAAGCACCCTCTGCGGCTCTTATCTTACGAAGCTAGGCTGGATTCAGTGCATACATTCTGTGTGCTATTGTCGACTGCTTTTGAATAAACCCGATGGAGATTCGGTTAAATTCTTCCGGCTGATCGACATTGACGACATGACCGCAGTCAGCGACTAGACTCAACTGTGCATATTGCCTTTTTTTCACACGCATCTGGACGAATGGCAAAAACATATGGTCTTCGTCCCCCATAATGAACAAGGTAGGGATGGGAGGCTCTTTATCAAAGAGGGTTCCCAGGAAACGATTAATGCCTTTAGTCAGCTTGAACCATCTCTTGAATTCCTTTTGACAAAGCTTTTTGGCTTCGCGGATAAACAAGGAACGCGATTCTTTATGACGCTTGTTCGGCATGATCACCCATGCGAACAGTCGATACAACCACATGTACGGGATGAAATGTTTGACCATATTCCCCAGCGTGATTAATACCTGCGATCGAACGTTCATGTGCGTCACAGCCCCTGCCAAAACCATAGAACGCATTCTGTCCGGGGCCTGCTCCGAAATAATCTGCACAATAATCGTCCCCAAAGAAATCCCCACAAAATGGGTGGAAACGATTTTTAAATGATCCAAAACCTCAATGATATCTCTGCTGACATCATCAAAGGTGTATGTTTTAAACAGCTTGCCCGGGATGTTTTTAGATTTTCCGTGACCACGCATATCTACTAGAAGAACATTGAAATTCTCTTTGTATGCCTTAAGTTGTTTATACCAAATCGACGAGCTGCCCCCTGCCCCATGGACAAAAGTCACCCATTCGCAATCCTCACCACGTATGTATGTCTTATAATGGATCACTTATATCCCCCCACCAGTATTATATAGGAGGGATGTCCCCGGTGAAAGGATTAGCATAATATTGAAATTTTTGTGTACATAGAGGCATATCGCTTCACCCCAGTCTCTCTACTAAAAACCAAACGACATTGGAAATGAGCAAAGACTGTCCGATTCCAAAACTGAACCCTGTGAAAAAGCGCAGTTTGTTATTGCTTGTTCGCCACTTCCAATGTTGGGTAAAGCCATCAATCAGCATGGGCAATAAAAGCAGTCCAATGAAATAGTAAGAGGTCACGATATGCATTCCTGCAAAAACAGGCGCCAGCAAGTATCCAGCTAGGATCGAAACACACCTGGCACATAGCGGCATTTTCTTGCCACCGATAGAAAAGGAACGATCTGCTCGTCGATGACAGGGAATCCACTGCGTATTCATTTTCATCCCCCTCAATCTGGCTTGCAATCGCAATCGGTTGCATCACAATTCGGACAATCAACGGGAAGATGGCTGCAATCTGGCGAGCAATTTTTACGCTTTTTCCGGTTTGTCGAATAATAGAGGATCATGCTAATCAAAACAAGCAAACCAAGTATGATCAAGACTCCTCCTGTAACATAATCCCCTTGATACAGAAATACGCCTCCCGCTATCCATGCGATCATGCAAAGCGTTAATCCAAGAAAAAACAGATACACCCTCTCCCTTCTTCTCTTTCTACGAGAAAGCGTACCTGCAGTTTCACTGTGCGTTACGAAAGAGAGTGAAGTCATCGACCCGGCTGATTAGTTATGGCGTCGACATATTTATACCGCTCTGTACGTGCGTATGTAAGCCGATAGACGGGGATCGGAACAGATGCTTTTTCTCTTCTATTTGTATCTCTGTCCTCAACCTGCACATATTCCAGTTCCACATCAAATAAGCCTACGAAACTCTCCGCGGCTTCCCGAGCAGACACACAAGTGACTGGATCGGGAATCTCCTTGTTTTGGCGTACATCGTGCTTGTAAAAACCCGTTACCTGGCCTGTCCAAGGATTCACTTTTACGTTGTAAACTCGATTGGTGAGAACAATCCCTTGTCGGCGCTCATAGAAGTAATAGGTATTTCCGGTACCGCGCAAATAAAAAAGCTCAAAATAGTGCAGCTCGGTTATTCCCCGCTCGATGTATTTCTCCAAAAAGCTCTTTGCGATTTGCAAAGCATCTTGGAATGAAAGGCGCGGCGTTTCATATTCCATTTTTTGATTAACTGTAAAGGCAAGTAACTCGTTGGTCGTTTGATTGAGTGTAACGCACACAAAATCAGGGTCGTAAATGGTTTCAGCGTCCTCAGCTTCTGGTAAAGGCCAGTAATAATGAATAGTAGGAGGCCACTCAGGATCTGACGCAGCGTCAACGAATTTGAAAGATCCACTCCTTGGATAGTAAGTTATTCCATCCTCATTCGGAGTCACGATTGTCGCTCTTTTAATCTCTGAGTGAGTTACATCTATTTGAAAATGTTCCTTCAGCCATAGCTCGATCTCCTGAATGTCTGTGAAAAAAATAGATTCCCCTTGAGGAACTACGGGAATAACCTCGGAGTGGTTCTCTACAAGTCGTCTGCCCCCTATGACTGTCTTTGCTGGTTGTCCTGTCTCCGCATGAATGACTGCATAGGCTAGCGGTACCTCATCAGGAATGTACTTTAGCTGCCCTTCCTCCTGTTCATCGCATATGAGCATCATGTTGTTCTGAAATAAAGCTAGGTACGCTTGTTTCGCCTCATCCTTTGTTATGATTTGCGGCTTAGTCGGTTTATCTTTTCGATCAAAATCATGAAATCCGCGGTAATAGATACCTACTAAATTTCCGAACTCGTCTAAAGCTATCCGCAAATGTACTCCTGAGAGCGGAATCCCATGAAAAAAATAACGATAGTACAGCTCCCATTGTTTTTTCTTACGATACTCTCTCAAATTCGCTGTATGATCGCTCACCATCTCTTTCAGATGATCCCCGTATAATTTTTCCGCCACTTCCATAGCTCGCTCGGTTGCCGACTCGGCATCGATCCTCTCACCATATGCAATCGACTCTCGGTATGTTCTATCCAAGTCGAATTCCATCACATATCCCGTTTCTTTGTCTATTTCCAGTTCTGTGTCATCATGACCTACTTTTATCTCCCAAGTTCTCCACTTATCGTACGTTTCGATTTGCAGATGAGACATTTCACGCAACTCTGGAAACAAACCAAACCATCTCTCCATCGTCTCCCGAACTGCTTCTGTTGGAAATGTAATCATTTTTTTCCCTCCCGAACGAAAAAACCGTCAATGCAGACACTGACGGCTTTCTCTATTTAAATGTGTAATCCTAATCATCATCACCATCATCAAGATCATCGTCGTCGGTGTCATTGGTGTTCGTAGCATCACTTGAAGATATATCCGCCGGAGCACTGCCGTTTTTATCCGCTGGTGTCTGATCATCATCGTCGTCATCATCGGTAGAGCTATTGTCGATAGTCGTAGTCGAGAGCACTTTTCCGGTAATAGCATGTATGCGTACGTCTACCGTTTTCGAGTCTTTTTCCGTGATCACCCGATAGACGGCTCCACTCTTTGTCTCGATCAAATCAACATCATCGATCTTGCCGCCACTTGTTCTTTCTGTCGCAATCTGTTTCGCTTGCTGTTCCGTAATTTTGGTCTGTGACTGCGCTGGTGGATTCGAGCCTTGATTTGGCTTCGGCTGCTGCTGTGTTGGGGTTGTAGCTGGCTTGGTCGCGTTGCCAGAAGCATCTTTCCCAGCGTTATTAGGTTGCTGTGCTGTGCTGGCTGTCGGAATTGAACCCGGCTGTATTGGATTCGTCGTCGTTTCGTTTGCCTTCGGCTGCGCAGTGGCTGCGACCAAGGATAGCTCCTTCAAATCAATAATTTCGCCCGTATGTGCATTCACCATCACACTATATGTTCCACGCTCATTGAGGAGCTGGAGATTGTAAATGCTGTTTTCTCCTACATTTGTCATGGAGATTGATTCAATCTTCCCCGGGTAGCGGGCCGTCACGATCTGTTTGACTTCCTCCGCTGACAATGACCGCAAATCCATGCTCGCGAAGATCCGTTGCATGCCAAATGCTGTAGTGACCAACAGAAAACTCGCCAGCAGCCCTATTTTCCACTTTTTATTCATACGTACCTCCTGCTATTTCTTTGCCTGCCCTGGCAGAAAAACGGTCACGAGCGTCCATTTCCCTTCTTCGCTATCCAGGGCAATATCGCCTTGATGGGCATCGACGATCTGTTTGGCAATGGAAAGACCGAGTCCTACGCCCCCTGTTTCACGGCTGCGGGCTTTGTCTACACGGAAGAAACGATCAAAAACATGCTGCAAATCTTCCTTGGGAATCCCCATTCCGTAGTCCTTCACTGAGAAAAATGGACGCTCCCCTTGAATCCCCACCTCAACCTCAATTTCATTGGAGCTGTATTTCATCGCATTGTCGAGTAAAACGACGAGCACTTGTTTTAGTTTTTGTTCATCGGCCATCACCGGAACCGATTCGTGGCTTGCGCCCAGTTGAAAGGCTCTGCCATACGCATTGGTCAATTGTGCAATGGTCGTTTGGCACATCGGGATCAAGTCGATTTCTTTGACATCCAGATTCCATTCGGCACTATTGTTTGCAAGAAGGAGCATTTGATTGGTCATATCCTTCATGCGCACGGCTTCGGAATAGATCGCTTCCACCGACTCTGCCAGAACCTCCGGCTTTTTCGTCCCCCAACGCTTCAATAGCTTTGCATAGCTTTCTACTACGGTCAGCGGCGTTTTCAATTCATGGGAAGCATCAGAGACGAACTGCTGCTGCTTCTCGAAGTTTTGCTGCAATAAATCCATCATCTTGTTAAAGGTACTTCCTAACGCATGCAATTCATCCCTGGATGTGTGCTCAAGCGGTATTTTCTTAAAAATACTGCGCGCTTGAATGTCTTCCATCGTTTGAATCATCGAGTTGACTGGTCGCAAAATCAGGTTGCTCAACATATGCCCTGCAAAAAAAGCAGGAATCAGCACGAACAACGAAGCAAATAGCAGAACATTTTGCAGCAGGCTCAAATTTTCTTGCAAACCGGCAATACTTTCAATGACTTCTAACGTGACAATTTTTCCATTCGTCCAAATGATCGGGACCTTGACGTATGCGTATTTCGCTCCGTTGACATCGAAGACACCGTCACTCGTTTTTCTATCAAAAATGGGCTTCGGTGCCGGGATTGGCTGCGTGCTGTCTACTTCCTGCGTGACGATCGCTCGCGATTGTTGATCGATAATCCGGATCATCCCGTTCGGTGGCAAATACGGCTGCAAGAGCGTAGCAGGGTCGAAACTTTCTACACCAATCTGATTGAGTCCACTCTGAATGTGCAGAACTTCTCGTTGCAGACGATCCAGTTCTCCGTCTGTTGTCACTTTGTAGAACATGAAGTAAATGAAGCTGTTGACCATGAGCAACAGAAGCAAGAGTGCGACCGTGGAGAACAAATGAATTTTATTTTTGATTTTCATCATCTACCCCTTCAGCATATAACCAACGCCTCGTACTGTATGCAAAAGCGGGGTTTCATACCCTTGGTCCACCTTTTTACGCAAGTAACGGATATACACGTCAACGACATTTGTGTCTCCGAAATAATCAAATCCCCATACATGTGTAAGAATCTGTTCACGATTCAGAACTTGGTTTTTATTCTGCATCAAATAAAGCAACAAATCGAATTCACGCGGCGTCAGCTCGATCTGGCTGGACCCTCTCGTCACTTCCCGCGATTTTTCATCCAGGCTTAAATCCGCTACTTCTACCTTGGAGCTGGCTTCCACTTTTCTTGTCATCTGGGACAAGCGGAGGCAGGAACGGATGCGAGCCAGCAGTTCTTCGATTTCAAAAGGTTTCGTGATGTAGTCGTTCGCTCCTTGATCGAGTCCATTTACTTTGTCTACGACAGCATTCCTGGCCGTCAACAAAATGACTGGCGTCGCGGAGTCCTTTACCCGAATCCGACGAAGCACTTCTATGCCTGACAAACCTGGCAGCAGTACATCGAGCAAAACCAAGTTCCATCCGCCTTGGTTGTATTGTTCCAGCGCCTCGAGCCCTGTTTTTGCGATCTCACTTTCGTAACCTTCGTATTCCAGTTCTAATTGAATCACACGAGCAATTTTCTCTTCATCTTCCACAATTAATATTCGCTCCGACATGTAATCCTCCTAAGCCTTGCTCCATTATCCAGATGAGTTTAGCAAATATTGGCTGTGGATCAAAGAGTAATCCGTACGAAAGATATCATTTTTTACTTATATCGATAACCCCACCCACTGCCAGTACGCGTAATAAAAGACGATCATCAGAATTGCGTGGGCTGCCCCTGCATACAAGCTCAACCGCAGCAAATCCTTAGGCAAAAAGGTCTCCTTGCCGCTTTCCTGGAACATGAGCAATGCTTTGGAGCTGACATGGAAGGTCAGGCAGTAGTTCATGCCGACGATTCCTAAGAACAAAATGGTCACTTCATTCAAATCAAGGCTGCTCGCAAAGTAGAGAAGCGGTGGTACAAGAATGACGGCTCTCGTTGTATGCGATGTAATGTACAGATGGGAGGTCAGTGTCAGCAAGGTAATAACCACAATGATCAGAAGGGATGATTCCCCTTCCAGATGCTCTGTGATCGTGAACAGCTTTTTCATGATCCACTCTGCCGCGCCGCTCTCCAACAACGACTTTCCGAGTGCAATCGCTGCCCCTACAAACAGAATCAGATTCCACGAGACAGACTGTACGCCATCCTTCCATTTCATGACACCCACATTCGGCAATGTCAAAAGAAAGGCGCCAACGACTGTCGTAGTTGCAATCTCGATTCCGTGAAAACGCTCTGTCAGCCAGAAAATGACCATCGCCCCGATCACGGCAACCGTATATTTTTCGTTGCGGGACAAGGTAAGGGAGAGCTTTTTGCTCGCGAGTGGGCGCTGCATCTCGTCTTTGGTGAGAAACAGAGCCAGAACAATCCGGCAAGTCACGATGCTGGCCACTACTCCAAACGGCAGTCCCCACAACAGCCATTCCGCGAAGCTAATCCCTTCCCCATTGAACTCCTTCAGCATATCGAGCGCGATAAAATGGGAGCCTGCTCCGATCATAGTGGAGCTCGTCGATACTAAAATAATCGTCGGAATCAGGATCGCCATGGCTTTCGTGATTTGCTTGTTCCCGATTTCGGAGGTCAGCGAGTGAAAAACAGGCAGTAGCACCGCTGCGCGTCCAGAAGTAGACGGGATAAAGAAAGCGAGAAATTGAACGACGACCGTCAAGAGCCAAAACAAGCTTTTGACATTCTTTGCGCGGCTCACAACCAGATCTGTTAGTTTCCCTGCCAAGCCGGTCACTTGAAGCGCACCGCCGAGAATGAACGAGCCAATCATTAACCAAATGACATCGGAGGCGAGCGAGTCGAACAAAATTTCCTGGTCAGCCGTTCCTGTCACGACGAGGAGTAATACGGAGCCAATCGCTACATAGGCGGAGTTCAGCGAGGTGGTCGTCCACAGGATCACGGCGACACAGAAGCAGAACAAGCTCCATTTGGCTTCCAATGTCAGGGAAGACGGCAGCATAAGCAGTAATTCAACGAACATTATCAGGACAATCGGAAGGACCCAGGCAGGTCTTTCCTTTGCGACGGTCTGTGCAATCACGATACTTGCTCCTTCGCCATTAAACGATTTGCGAGCTGCAAGCCCACCATGATGGTTCGCATGGAGCTTTCCGAGCAATCGGTCAACCATTTCTGTGCATGTATAAATGCTTCTTCCAACGTAGACGGCATCGGCAAAATACTCGTGTACGCGTCAATTCCGTGCTCATAATTAAGTCGGGCACCTTTGCCAACAGTCCCCACCAAAGCCACTACCGGCAGGGCATGCTTCTTCGCCCGCTTCGCCACTTCCACCGGAATTTTTCCACGCGGTGTTTGAAAATCAATGCTTCCTTCCGCCGTAAACACAAGGTCTGTCTCTTGAAGCATCCGATCCAAATCAATGTACTTCATGATGATGTCGTAGCGTGGATAAAGATTCGCACCCGTGAGAGCATGCAGTCCGGCACCCAAGCCACCCGATGCACCACTGCCCGGCATTTCTCTGACGTCGATCCCGAAATCCCGCTTAATGATAGACGCGAATTGTTCGAGTGCTTCTTCCAGCTCAACCACTTGCTCAGGCGTCGCTCCCTTTTGCGGTCCAAACACACGGGCGACTCCATTATCCCCACACAGTTTGTTAAACCAGTTGCAAGCCACATCGATTTGCACCTGCTCGAGTCGTTTGTCCATCCCGGAAACATCGATTTTCGTTACTTTTGCCAGCGAGATACCGCCTTCAATATCGATTTCTTGACCGCTTGCATCCAAAAATCTCGCGCCAAGTGCTTGCGCCATGCCTGCCCCGCCATCGGAAGTACCAGAATCGCCGCAGCCTAGCAAAATACGCTCTGCCCCCATGTCCAGCGCCGCTTTGATCAATTCACCGACGCCATGTGTCGTCGTTTTGCGCGGGTCACGCAAGCTCCTTGGAACCAGTCGTAGTCCCGCTGCTGCCGCCATCTCAATCACAGCCGTTTGACCTGTCGTCTTTGATCCGAATATTCCGAAATGGGAAGGAATCTTTTCCCCTACAGGGCCTGTTACTTCCTTATCGATTATCGAGCCATTCGAAATTTTCACAATCGCTTTTGTAAAGCCTTCTCCTCCGTCTACCATCGGCAGTGTCTGTACTTGGGAGAGCGGGAGCACGCGCAGAATTCCTTCTTTCATGCACTCAGCGGCTTGCTCAGCATCTAAGCTTTCCTTAAAGCCCGAAGGCACAACGAGTATACGCATAAAAACAACATCCCTTCTCTTTATTTGAATTTGCTTTCACATTGGTCTCACTTGAGTAAGACCAATACTAAGCTTCAAAAAAGAGAAGGGAATAATAGGAAGATGAGAAGTTGATGAGAGAAAAGCAAGAAGAACGTTACGATTCTAAGCGTTTCGTTTTCTGCGCAGTTGATAATAGGTCACAGCCAGGGCAAGCGCCAAAACCGTCCCCTTAATAATATCGTAAGCATAATACGGCAGATTGAGCATCGTCATGCCGTTGAGTAGTACTCCGATCAGAATGGCTCCCACAAATGTACCGAATACGTTTGGCTTTCCTGCACCGAAAACGGAGAAGCCTACGAAAGCAGCCGCTACTGCATCCATCAGCATGGAGCCGCCACTGCTCACCTGCCCGGTGCCGATCCGTGCTGCCAAAAGCATCCCGCCCAAGCCTGCAAAAAGAGCAGAAAGCACATATGCCAAGGTACGATAGCGATTCACAGGAATCCCCGACAGACGGGCTGCTTCCAAATTGCCGCCTGTCATGTACAGCATCCGTCCCTGTCTCGTATAGGTCAAGTACACATGCGTGATCGCGACAAGTAGAAAGGTCAGGATAACCGGAACAGGAACGGAGAGAATTTCTCCTTGGCCCAGCCACAGGAACCATTCCTGAAATTTTCCCGGAGCTTGCGAGCCGTCCTGCATCGGCATGTTTGCGTAGATCGAGTAGCCTTGGGAATACGTCATATGAATACCGTTGACGATGTAGAGCATCGCCAGAGTAGCCAGCAAATCAGGAATGCGAATTTTCACGACCAAGAACGCGTTGATCAGCCCGACGAGCAAGCTGAGTACAATCGGAACAACCAGTGTCGGGAAGACTCCCTGTTCGTACCAAACCATCATCGAAGCAGAAACGACCGTGGTCAATGAAACCGTCGATCCTACAGACAAATCAAAGCCTCCGACAATCAGCGAAAACGTAACGCCAATCGCGACAAATGTCACAATCGAGATGGAGCGAAGAATGTCCGTCAAGTTGTCGTACGTGAAGAAATACGGGTTAGTCAAGCTGAATAACAACATGACAATAACGATGACTGCAACCGTTCCGTATTTGTAAACAAAATCAAATAAGCTAAACTTTTTATCTGCCACGTTACTCACCTCCGCTTGCGTAGTACATAATCAACTCTTGTGTTGCTTCCTCGCGACTCAATTCCTTCACGATCTTGCCCTCGAACATGACGAGAATCCGATCTGCGATCCCGATAACTTCCTGAAACTCACAGGAGAAATACAGGACGCCCTTTTTCTGCTCGGCAAGATTTCCGATCAGGCGGTAAATATCGCTTTTCGCTCCGATATCCACTCCTTTTGTCGGCTCGTCAAACATAAAGAGGTGAGCGTTTGTATCCAGCCATTTACCGATCGCGACTTTTTGCTGGTTTCCGCCGCTGAGAAAACCGACCAACTGCTTGATATCGGCTGCTTTTACACCAAGGCGCTGCACCAGCTCTTTTGCGTTAGCCGCTTCCGCCCCTCTTTTGATAAACCCCAGCCAGGATTTCTTTTTCAACGAGGCGACTGACAGATTGTTCTGCACGGACTCCTCTACAAAAATGCCCTCTTTGCGCCTTTCCTCCGGGACGAGTACGATTCCGGCATCGACGGCGTCTTTTGGCGAGTGCAGTTGGATACGTTTTCCATGCAATCGAATGGCTCCAGCCTTTGCTTCATCTGCACCGAAGAGCAATCGGGCGAGCTCAGTCTTCCCTGCCCCGACTAGACCGACGACACCCACGATCTCTCCCTCGCGCACCTGCAGGTCGACTCCGCGTACTTTGCCGCCAGCCACACCTGACGCCTCAAAAATCGTTTCCCCAATCGGCACTTCGAGCTTCGGGAACTCCTCGTCAAAGCTTTTGCCCAGCATGTTCGCAATCACTTCGTCCATGTTGGTATTCACCGTGTCTGTGGTCATGACGTGCTGTCCATCGCGCATGATCGTGATCCGATCACAGATTTCAAAGATTTCCGGCAGGCGGTGGGAGATATAAATGATCCCGACTCCAGCTTTTTTCAACTGCGCAATGATTTGAAACAGCCGCTCGCTCTCCTTCGTGCTCAACGGCGCTGTCGGTTCATCGAAAATAACGTACTTCCCCTTTTGGACGGTCGCCCGTGCAATCAAAATCAATTGCTTTTCCGACAGCGTACATTCCTCGACGAGCATCCTCACCGGAATGGAAAAGCCGAAGTTTTTTAAAATCTGCTCCGTTTCGTTGTACAAGCTCTGCCAGTTGATCAGTCCTTTGGTTTTCGCCTGGACGAGCTGGTCCGCCAATATGTTTTCGGCGACGCTCAAATACGGGATCAAGGCGGTGTCCACTTCCTGATATACACATTGGATGCCCTGTGCTTTGGCATCCTGCGGCGAATTGATCGTCACAGCCTGTCCATCGATGGTGATCGTACCGCCATCTGCCTGATACGCTCCCGTGAGGATTTTCATCAGGGTACTCTTTCCCGCGCCATTGGCTCCGAGCAGTGCGTGAACCTCTCCTGCACGCACCTCAAAATTGACGGATCGCAGGGCAGGAACCCCAGAAAATTGCTTCGCCATCCCTTTCATCTGCAATGTGGACATGTTTCACACCTCCTGTTTACCTGCGTGTTCCCACCTCTATAAGGAAAAATCCCGTTGACGGTTACAGCTCAACGGGAAAAGCCAATTTGGTTCTTACTTGCCCCACTCTTTTACGTATTGGGACAGGTCGCCCATCGTTACTTTTTTATCCTTCGGCAGGTCCTCTTGTTTCACCAGCACTGGGGTTAGCTTCACGTTGTCTGGCACCTGCTCGCCTTTGATTTTTTGGAACACGGTTTGGGCATGGATGCGTCCGATATTGGATGGGTCTACTGCTGCCGTCGCTGCCCACGGAGAGTTTTCCGCCTGGATCATTTGCAGATCCTCATCGCTCAAATCGATGGAGTATACTTTGATTTCCGTACGGCCTGCTTGCTGGATGGCGCGTGTCGCCCCTTTGGCAAATTCATCCCATGCCGCCCATACCGCTGTGATGTCGCCTTTGTTCGGATACTTTTTCAAGATTGCTTCCATCTGCGTTTGTGTATCGAGGGCCGTATTGTTGGTAGCAGAACCGAATGCCGCAATCTCTTTCAAATCCGGATATTTCTTCTGGAAAGCTTCATAGGTCACTTGGCGCTTTTCCATAGGCGCAAAGCCAGCTACCCAAATTTTCACAATATTGCCTTTGCCGTTTGTATCTGCCGCCAGCTTCTCCAGGCTCAGCTCTGCCAACTTGTTGTCATCCTGCGCCACAACTGGCACACCCGGAATGTTGATGTCTGTATCAAACAGAACGACCGGAATTTTTTTATCAACGGCCTTTTGCGTGCCCTGCTGCAGCGCTTCCGCCGTACCATGATCAATCAGAATGCCGTCGAACTTTTGGTTCACAGCCGCATCGAGATTGGACGCCATTTTTGCCAGATCGGTATCTGCATTGAAAACGGTCAACTCGCCGCCGTTTTTCTCCACCTCTGTCTTCACGCCATTGATGTATTGTGCAGAAAACGTTCCTACGTTCTGACGCATGATCAATGCGATTCTCTTCGCCTTCTCTCCCGAAGCACCGCCGTTTGTGCTGCCGGTTCCCGTTGTTGCCCCGCTGCCGCATGCCGTCACAAGAACAGATGCTGCCAAAACAAGTGATGTGATCAGACCGAGTTTCTTTTTCATTGAGATGTTCCCCCTTTTTCTTTTTAAAACACATAACAAAATTAAAAATTTTGTTTCCCCTCATTCGATCGAAGCTTCTTTTGATTTCACTTTCAAAAAGGAAAAAAACTTCGTAGAAGAAGCGCATTTCCAGTCCAAGCGCCTCTGGAGCCCATCTCAGCGTAGGAAGAAATAGCGGGGAATTTCAGCTTTTATTACATACAAAAACGCATTCGCGTTTTCAGGTTTGAAGCGCTCCCGCTATTTCTTCCGAAGCGGACAGTCTTCACTCACAGCGGGGCGGAGGCCGAAGCGTAGACTGGAAATGCGCTTCTTCCCCGCGACAGCTACGCAAAAAATCCTCTTTCACAGAGAAAGAGGACAAAAATCGACAAGATTCTCGCCTCTTATCTGTCAGGTATTCTACCTGTTGGAGTTAGCACCTTGGCTCGAAAGAACGCATTCTCTCGTGCTAGGTTGCCGGGCTTCATTGGGCCATTCCCTCAGCCTTCTCTTGATAAGAGTTGTTTCTATTTTCAAAACGTTTGTATAAGTATATACAGAATATAATCTGGCAATTACCTATCTGTCAACTAGGTTTACGAAACAATTTTCTTGATAAATATTCCAGTTTCTTCTGTAACATCAAGAGGGATTTTGTTGTGTCTTGTCGAATTATCGTAGATTGATACAAGCCTAGCAAATATTTGCGATGGGGATGCTACATGAGTCTATTAAAAGAAGTCATTCTTCAATGGTGTTTCGCCATTATCCCGTTTGTGTTTTTCAACATTTATTACCGTGACAAAATGAGGAACTACAGCCGTTCCTTTATTGTCATCACCAGCTCAGCCTGCATGTTTCTCGCGATGACCTTCGCCCCGAGTGTCACGAATGGCATGTTTTTTGATATCCGACATGTCATCATTCTTTTCGGACTGGTTTATGGCGGAGTCGAGATTGCCTTGCTCCTTCTGATTGAAGCCTTGGTTTATAGGTACTACCTCGGTGGCGAAGGAACATGGGTTGCCCTGCTGATCCTTACAGTCAATTTTGTCATATCACTCTTTTTGTATCGACACTACAAAGCCAGTTATCGGAAAACACTGTATCTTTTTATGACGAGTGCGATTTTTTCTACGGTTGCTTTAGGGACTACCTATTACTTTTTTCCCACCTATGTAACTCAACACCTCGTTTACTACACCATAGTGATTCCTATTCAAAACTTTTTCGGCCTCTGGTTATTAATGTCGCTTTTCAGCAAATGCGTTTCGGATAAGGAGCTGTTTATCCGCCACGCGCAAAACGAAAAAATCCAGACGATGAGCCATGTTGCTGCATCGCTCGCACATGAGGTTCGCAATCCGCTGACAGCAGTCAAAGGCTTCTTGAAATTAATACAGGAATGTCCGGAAAATTTGGTAAAAGTCGATCAATACATTCGGATCAGTCTCGATGAAATCCAACGGACAGAAGCCATTTTGACCGAGTACCTTGCGATTTCCAAGCCGCTCAAGGAACGGCATGAAATCATTAATGTCAGTGAGCATCTGCATGCCATCCGCGAAGTGATGCTCCCCTTTGCCAATATGCATAACGTGGAGCTTACGCTGCAAGACTTTGAGAGACCTGTGACGATCAAGGCCAATCCAGATGAGTTCAAGCAAGTGTTGGTGAATTTCATCAAAAATGCCATTGAGGCATGCTCAGATATTTCGGACGGAAAAGTCTCCCTGGACTTGCTCATCGAGCGAAACAAAGCCCTATTGGTCATCAAGGATAACGGTGTCGGCATGGATGCAGGACAGATCAGCCGCCTCGGAACGATTTACTTTTCTACGAAAACAACCGGGACCGGTCTTGGATTGACGTACTCCTATCATGTCATCCATGCAATTGGCGGAACGGTCAATGTATCAAGCAAACCGCGAGTAGGAACCAAATTCACCATTATGCTCCCGTATAAGGCACAGTGACTTCATGCAGCTTTTGCAGAGGGACTGTGCCTTTTTCCATTCGATCGATAATGATGCAAATGACGGTCGGTTGCCCTTCCCCTCACGCTTTACTATGCAATTTCCGGGAAGACATTACGCAAAACAAAACACCAGGAGTTTCCCCCTGGTGTCTCTCTTTATTGGAATGGTAGCCATTCTCCCGTAATGGCATCCACATCCCCGTTGCTTTTCAGTATCTCCGCCGAATAGACCAAGATCGGTTGCTCTTGAATCCTATTGTTTTCAAGCGGGAATAGATAACGGGGACTGAGTGATTTATGTTGGAGATAAACCCGCGCCGCCTCTTCTGCTGAAATCACCTTGGACGCATCTGGGAAGGTCTCCTGCTCATGCGGGAATGTTAAATTCACCCCGATAATTTCTCCTGTCTGCCCGTCGATCGTGACCTTATAATACTGATCCGGCACCATTACGCCGTTTACTTCTCGGACAAATTTCAATTCAACCTGTCTGCCCATCACATAAATTTGCTCCTGCATCCGAACAGTCTTCACCCGTGAATCCAGATACGGCTCCAAAAACAAGATCGCTCGCTCCTGCAATTCTGCGACGGCAAGTGTCGGATCACCTTCTCGCAGCTCCGGATAAGATATCTTGAACGCTGCTGCCCGATTGTTGACAGTAGTCAGCTGCATGAATCGCTCTCCTTTTTTGGCCTGGTATTCCCGTTCGTTGTCTCCCATCATATAATCGGGCACATTACTCCCGGTAAATGTGAAGCCCTCCACCTTCTGACCGAAGAACTCCATGGCGGCCGCAGCCTCTTTTGCCGATGCAACCATTGTCTTCTTGCCTCCGGGATTGACGGCAATACTGTCGCGAAACGACTCCCCGCGCCACAAGGTCGTTTTCACTTCCTTGCCAGTACGAGCGTCGAGATACCCGGAGAAGTTTTCCGTATAACGAAGAACGTAGTCCACGTCCTTCTTCCCGCCTCTCTGATACGTCAGTTGCATGACTTCTGCAAGTCCGCTCTCCGTTTTCTTCGGAGAAGGCCGCTCAGCAATTGAAGGAAACTGCCCGGTGTCCAAATTCATTCCCGTTGAATCCCCTGAATTGACATAGCGAATATGCCCGGCATCACTCATGCCGATCCCATAGTTATCTCCCTCTACCTGCACGTCATTCACGTAGCGTTGCAATCGGACGGCTTCATGCGAAACGGTATCTGCTCCCTCTTGCCCATCTACTTGTTCGATCCGATACTGTTCCAGATTTTTGCCCAGAAACGGTTCCATAAATGCCTTCGCCTGTCGCTCTATTCTCTCCTTGGAAGGCACTCCTTCGACTTTCTCTTGCCCTGGAATCTTTTCCAGGTCGAACCCGAGCAAGAGTCCGCTTTTGGCGTCCAATTTCGCTCTGGCATATAGCGACACTTCTGTTCGATCTTTGTTGCTGAACGTGCGAAAATCTATGTTGTACACCTCGCGAGGAGCTTTGGTTACGTAGACCCTCTTTTCCGCTTCCCGAAAAGGAGGATATTTCTCGTACAGCTTTTCCAACGTTCTAATCGCCGCTTGGCTTAGCTCGCTTTCTGTTATTTCTGTCGATGAGAAGGAGCGGGGTACCAGATGCGCTTGTGATTCAAACCGAGATTGCTTGAATATCTCCGGGGTTACCCCCATCATCCATACTGCTGCTGCCACCGTCGCAGCGGAAACTGTCCATGTTGCCAGCTTGAGGACGATTCTTTTCGGACGATTCGTTTTGGTGCGTGCCCGTTGCACCAGCTTTGCTTCCAGCGCTTCGACGAATTCGCTCCTTGGTTCCGCATCCTTTGACCGAGGAAGAGCCGCGAAGAATTGCTCGTCATTTGGAGTATTCATTGGCCAACCCTCCTATCCAATCGACATGCAAAACTTTTTTGAGTTCTTTTGTTGCCCGATGAAAATCTACGCGGACCTTGGCTTCGCTTGTCCCGAGGATTTCTGCCGTTTCCCGAATACTGTAGGCCTTGATGCCACGCAAAATCAGTACATTCCGATGATGCGTCTTCATTTTCTGCATCGCCTGCTCAATTTCCAGCTGTTCTTCCTTGGAAGCCAGCTCCGCTTCCGGCCTTCCCAGAAGAGAAGGCAGCCCTTTTAACAAATCCATGCCAAAAAGCGTTTGCACCCGCCTCTTCCGGTAATCATCGATGGCGACATGCTTGGCAATATGCAAAATCCATGTCTTCACACTGGAACGCTCTTCATATCTGGCCAAAGCGTCCAAGACCCGGATAAACACTTCCTGTGTCAAATCCTCCGCATGCTCACGCTTCCCCGTAAAGTAGTAGAGATATTGATAGACATCACGGTAATGCTCGCGATAGATCGCTTTAATCCGCGCTTCGTAATCGACTGTGTCCTGCACTGGATTTCCTCTCCCTGCTCCCTACTTGATAAATTGACCTGTAACCGCGTCAACCTTTCCGTTTCTTTCTTTCGGCTCATAAACAAGGACAGGTGTTCCCTGGTACCGTCCGTTAAGGGAAGGAAACACGTAGCGCAGTGTAAGCGGATTAGCTTTCAACAATGCTTGTACGGCTTGCTCGGGCCCTACGACATTTGAGGCATCATCATAGGATAATTTACCAGTAGTTATTGGTAAACTGGCGGATACAATGTCTCCCGTATGCATGTCAACTTTTACTGAATAGCCCTGTCCCTCAACCATAATCCCTTGGTGTACAGGGGAAAATAGAAACGTTTGCTTGCCTGCTTCTCTGTTATTCATTTGTGGTACCAGCTCCATTTGTGGTACTAGCTCCGTTACCTCTGCGTCTACAAACGGTTGCAGAAACACCACTGCTTTTTCCTCGGCAGCTGCCTCTGTAATCACTTTCTGCTTTGGTGGGTTTTCAACTACATGGAAGTACGCAATCTGATCATTCACTGTCCTCACTGAGAACTTTTTGTTTCCAACCACGGCATCATACTCCTTTTCCCCTTCGAGAACTGGCGCACCTTTGGTTATTTTAAACTCAATTCCTTCAGGCAATGGAATAAAAGTGGAGAGTGCGGTGGCTATCTCCTCATTTGTTTTGGCGAAGACCCGCTGGTTGCCAGGCGTTATCGGGATTGGTTTCCCGTACTTATTTTTCTTGGTCCATCCGGACTCTACCTCGGCTCCTGATCGTGCATCCAGATATCCGGAAAAATTCAGGCTGTAGACTGGGCGGAAGCCAGCGCTTATGTCTCTTGCTTTTTGCTCATAGCGAAGGTGGAGCATGTCTTCTAATTGTTTGCCGAATTCGTCTGGATTCCTAACCCCTGACGGAGCGGCGAATTTACTTGCGTCCATCTGCAATCCTGTTGTGTTTCCTGCGTTTATATAGTCTAGCTCGCCTACTCCATTGATCCCTACTACGTAAAGATCGTCTTTTACCGAAATCTGATTCACAACCCGAACGAAACGCACATTTGCCACGGCCTCTGCACCCTCACCATCAACTGTTACCTCGTCTATTTGGTATTGCTTGATGGCGTCACCGATGAAATCCTTCAGAATACTTGGCGCTTTTTCTTTTCCCATCGCTTCCGTAGGACGTGCAGTCGGTTTCTTTTTGGGAATGTCGTGTGCAGAGAAGAATAACAGCATACCGTTGTTTGCATCGATTTTGGCATCCGCATACAGGGATACTTCCGTCCGCTCCTTGTTGCTGAAGATGCGGAATTGGATGTGGAAAACATCTCGCTCCTGATTGTTACGCGAAATGGTTTTTTCCGCATTTTTTAATTCCGGGTAGTGTTTGTTCAGCCTGTCTACGGTTTTTTGGGCTGCTTTGCTCAATTGGGGTTGTGTCGATTTGACTGCCGCGGCTTGTACAGATACTTGTGGTTGCGTAATCCACAATGGGCTTGAGAAGAGCAAAGCAGCAGCTCCTACTGTGATCATCAGCTTTTTGGTTGCGTATGGTTTCATTTTGAATTTCCTCCTGGCTTCCTCTTTTTTACGTTCTTAGCCCAATAGTCGGAAGCAAAAGGGAAATGTTACAAGGAAATCAAAATAAAAAAAGGCCAGTCAAGCCTTTGACAGGCCGCCTAGCCGTTGCGAGGTTTTGAGAGCGACATCCTTTACCCGTTCAATCAAATACTGGAGTCGTTCCTCCTTCAAATCATACGTAACAATTCCAATGCTTAATGCCCCGATTACCTTTTGTGTGTAATCAATCACCGGTGCTGCGACGGATGCCGTATTTTCCGTCCGCTCCGCAAAGCTGACCGCATGTCCAGCTGCCCTGATCTCCTGAAGCTTCTCCATAAAAGCAGGCACCTGCTCTTCACCCACTAGCTGCACTACGGTTTGTCGTGCTTCCTCCACAGGCATGTGGGCCAGCACGACTTTATTGGCCGCACCGATATGCATCGGAATCCGCAAGCCCAACTGGTCGTAGATGCGGATATTGTGCTGACTGTCTACGCGATCAACGACAATGGATTCGAGTCCGCTAGGCTGACTGAAATAAACACTTTCGTTCACTTCTCTGGCGAGCTCCTCGATCATCGGCTTGATCACCTTCCGATAATCGATCCGATCAAGCACGCGCAAGCCGAACTCCATCCATTTTATCCCCAACGTATATTGCTTGGTCGCAGCATCCTGCTCTACCAGTCCATGCTTCATCAACGTGTACAACAGTCGATAAATGGTGCTAACCGGGAGCTGACATTCCTTCGCTAAATCATTGATCGTCCACCATTTTCTATGTTCATCCGACGAAAGTGCCGTTGCAATCGCCATCGCTCGATCAAACGATTGAATCACGGTCATCCCCCCTTTTTTATCTATCTTCTCATATGAAACTATGTTAAACCATTTGCTCTAATTTTGTGAATCGCAAAAAAACTCCAAGGAATCACAGATTGACAGTCAGAAATCAGAATGTGTAAACTAATAATGAACATTTCGAAATATGAATAATATTCTGCAATGTGGAAAAAGGGAGGCAACTATGTTCCAAGGCAGCCAATCCATGGTCAAAAAGATGAAAACAGTCATCATCAAGCATCCCCATCAAGCATTTATCAGTCAAGAACATCTCGATCAATCGTGGAAAACCTTCAACTATACAGACCGCCCTGACTGGGACCGCGCTCTGCATGAATACGCCAAATTCGAATCGATTTTGCGCGAGCATGTGGAAAATGTCCTGCACTTGCCACAATCCGATAAAACCGGACTGGATTCCATTTACGCCCATGATCCGGTGAAATTTACTTCCAAAGGGGCAATCATCCTCAAATCTGGTAAAGAGCTCCGTCAGGGAGAAGCAGAAGTATACAAAGCTTTTTTAGAGGAAAACAATATTCCGATCCTGGGACAGCTCACAGGCGATGCCTTGTCAGACGGCGGCGATCTCGTCTGGCTGGATGAAAAAACACTCGCGATTGGCCTTGGCTTCCGGACGAACAAAGCGGCTATCGCTCAAATTACGGAAATGGTCAAGGATTTCACGGACGAAATCATCGTGGTACAGCTTCCGTATGATCGCGGCCCTGCGGAATGTTTCCATCTGATGTCGATTATCAGCATGGTCGATCATGATTTGGCAGTGGTCTACTCCAAGCTGATGCCTGTATTTTTCCGTCAACTGCTCATTGATAGAGGCATTCAGCTAATCGAGGTACCCGATCATGAGTACGATAATCTCGGCAGCAATGTTCTCGCCCTTGCGCCGCGTGTGTGCATGGTCGTGGCAGGCAACCCGATTACCAGGCAACGCCTTCTCGACGCAGGAGCGACTGTGTACGAGTATGAGGGCGAGGAGATTTCTTATAAGGGAACAGGTGGACCTACTTGCCTGACAAGCCCGGTGGAACGAATATAGCTGTTAACAAGCTGAACTGTACCTCCATTGTTAGATACCATTAACGATTGGCGGTGCAGTTTTCTAAGACCAAAAAGTTTCCTTAAGCAAAAACTTTGTTGCCTAGGAAAGAATCTTACCTTAAACTAAAATCATGAAGATATCGACTACGCGTACTTTTTTTTACCTTCATTTTTGCCCTAAGCCAACAGTTTGTCCTTAACGAAAAAGGAGAGTGAACATCATGCCATCTATCAGCATTCCTTTGTCTAATGCCTTGATTGGAAGCCACATCTGTCTGGATCGTATTGACGTTCAGGGTATACTGCGCAGGCGATTGCTGGATCTCGGATTCGTCCCCGGCAACATCGTGGAAGTCATGCAAAAAAGTCCGCTAGGCGATCCCATTGCCTTTCGGGTAAATAACACGATCATCGCCCTGCGCAAAGAAGAAAGCTCCCTCATATTCGGCGAGTACGTAGGAAGTGACGAAAAATGAGTTCATACACAATTGCGTTGGCAGGAAATCCGAATACCGGTAAGAGTACATTATTCAACACATTGACGGGACTGCGCCAACATACAGGAAACTGGGCAGGAAAGACAGTCGTAATGGCTGAGGGAGAATTCTCTCGGGGAAATACGACTTTTCGGATCATCGATTTGCCAGGTACGTACTCCTTGTATTCCAACTCGGCGGATGAAGAAGTGGCGAGAGATTACATTATCTTCGAGCAGCCTGACGTCACCATCGTGGTCCTGGATGCCACTTCATTGGAACGGAATCTCAATTTGGCCTTGCAGGTGTTGGAAATGACTCCGCACGTTGTCGTATGCGTCAATTTGATCGATGAAGCGAAAAGGCTTGGCATTCGTATTGATCTGGAAAAAATCTCGCAAAGATTAGGCGTTCCCTGTATCGCCATTTCCGCCAGAAATCAAATCGGGATCGAGAATTTACTCGATCAGGTGGAGAAGGTCGCAAACGGAACCATCGTGTCCAATCCTGTACAGATAACTTACAGTGAACAAATTGAAACCAAGCTGGCACAGTTGGAGCCTCTCATTGAGAAAACCTTGGGTAGCCGTTTTCCGACAAGATGGATCGCTCTGAGGCTGCTGGATGGCGATGAGAGTTTGTTGAATACCTTGCGGGAGCGAATGCAAGAGCCAGCTGAGTCTTTCGGAGAGGAGCGCTTGACCCATGGCCAAACCATTTGCCACTAATCCGTCCGATCCACTGGATGCGCTTCTTTCCGTGGCCCGCGCCTCAGCAGAAGGAAGTGAGATTCGGGACACGATTGTAAGTGACATTTACCGCACCAGTCGCAGTATTTGCAAGGAAGCTGTGACCTACGAAAACAAGCAAAAGCTGTCTAGCGCATACAAGCTCGATAAAATTGTGACGTCCAAAATATGGGGCTACCCGATCATGCTGGCGATTTTAGGCGCGGTATTTTGGATCACAATCGCAGGTGCCAACGTTCCATCTGGAATGCTTGCCGACATGTTCGGCGTTGTCGAGGGTTATCTGACTGCTGGCTTTCAAGCTGTGCACGCACCAGATTGGCTGCACGGCATTCTGGTTCTCGGATTCTTTCGCGGTACCTCATGGGTTGTCAGCGTCATGCTGCCTCCGATGGCTATCTTTTTCCCAGTCTTTGCCCTGCTCGAAAACTTCGGATATCTGCCGCGTGTTGCGTTCAACATGGATCGTCTGTTTAAAAATGCCGGCGGACACGGAAAACAAGCATTGACCATGTCGATGGGGTTTGGCTGTAACGCAGCTGCCATCCTATCAACCCGAATCATCGAATCTCCTCGGGAGCGAATGCTGGCGATTCTGACCAACAATTTCGTTCCGTGCAATGGTCGCTGGCCCACATTGATTTTATTGTCTTCGCTATTTATGGCGACCAGCGCGACAAGTGGATGGCAATCTTTGACTACTGCTCTCATTGTAATGGGTATGGTTATTTTTGGAATCGCTATCACTCTTACGGTTTCCTGGACACTATCCAAAACAGCTCTGCGCGGAGTACCGACACACTATACATTGGAGCTGCCCCCCTATCGCCGTCCGCAGATATGGAAAACGATCCTGATCGCAAGCAAGGATAAATCGTGGAGCGTGCTGAAAAGAGCTGTCATTGTGGCCGCCCCTGCCGGTATCATCACTTGGGTATTGGGTAATATCTATGTCGGTGGAGACAGTATCCTCGCCCATATGGCTGCCTTTTTTGATCCGTTTGCGCAAATCATTGGGCTCGATGGCTATATTCTCATGGCTTTCATTCTCGGTTTGCCTGCGAATGAAATCGTGCTGCCGATCCTTCTGATGGGGTACATGTCCTCCGGTGCCATGGTTGATGTGGAAGGGATCGACAATATCAAGGATGTCTTCTTGCAGCACGGGTGGACTTGGTTGACTGCACTCAACATGATGCTGTTCTCTCTGCTTCATTACCCTTGCGGCACAACCTTGTTCAATATTTACAAGGAAACGAAAAGTGTGAAATGGACAGTACTATCCGCACTCATTCCGCTCGCCATTGCTATCGGAGTAACGTTCTTGACTGCCCAGGTGGCAAGGGCACTCGGTTGGGTGTAAAAAACAGCAAAAAGCCTTTGCACAAAACCAGACCTCCTGGTTCGTGCAAAGGCTTTTTCGTGACTTTCCCAGTGGAATCGTACTTTATTTTGTAATAGGTATCACGCCATCCAATCTGACTCTCTCAAACTCTAGCCCGCCCATCTCTACCGTATACGTATCCTGTTTCGGTACCCTGAAAACAATGGAAACAGTTTCCAAATTCTCTGCCACAATCATATCCTTGTAAGCCTGACCCTCTACACGTAAGTTAATTTCTTCTGGTCCCTTGTTTGGAACGACAATGGACAGCTTGCCTTTGTCGTAATTTACCTTTTCAATGTCCAGCTGTTTCTTTTTTCCAAACGGAATCGTTTGCGGATATTTGGCATTCATATCAAGCACGAAGTTATCCTTTAGGGATCGCTTCATCGTCACTTCATCAAATCGCAGCTCCAGTTTTTCCGGGAGAGCCCCATAGAACAGCGACGGAATAAATTGCGCCCTATAGGTATCTGTCCCCTGCACATGCTCCACGTTTTTATTCACCTTGTCGTCTATCGCCTGATACTCTTTCCCGCTTCTATCCACCAATTTCATATTTTCTAATCGATGTAGAACAAACCCATCCTCAAACTTAGCCTCAAGCTCTATCTCTGTCACAGTAGGCGAAGCTATCATTCGGTTCACTTGTAAGCTCGTCACCAAACCATCTGTTTTAAGCACCGCATTTACATCTGAATCCGGTTGGATTACTTTTTCGGCTGCAGTGACAGACTGTGGCAGGGGCAGCAACAGCTCAGCGACCACTACATCATCTCCTGATTTTCGCATATCAACGATTTGCACTGGCAGGACAGGCTTGCTCTGACCCATCAGCGCCTGCATTTCTTTTTCGTCAATTCGATAATCCGACTTGATTATGAGATAATGCACACCATCGATCATTTGAAAATCCCTTGATCCATGACCTCTTTCTGACAGCTTCCCCAACTCTACACGAAGACTCCCATAAAGCATATCGCTTCTTGTCGATTCGTCCGGAATTCGCGCGATCTCCTCCATTTTTTCACCGGAGATTAACAGCGTAAACGTAATCCGTCTATGATCGACCATAGCATCCCTGATTTGATAAACAAAACCGTCCTTTTCCAATTTCACCTCAGACAAAATCGGATAGCCATTTTTCAAAGCATGCATGAAACCTTCATCGGGTGTGATCCATTCAAAAGCTTCCTGACCTTCCTCTGCCCCCGTCAGTCCCCACAAGCTTCTATCAAAGGGCTGTGCAATCTGGAAGAACAACGTCGCAGCAACTGCCACTCCTGCTGCCCAGGAGGTTACCTGCCAACGACGGCGACGCTTCTCACGCTGAATTTTTGTGAGTACTTCCTGCTCGAATTTTTCCAAATGAAACGGATATTTTTCACGAACGGATTGCTTTGCTGATTGACTCCATTCCCTCCACATGCGATCGTCGCTCATCCTTTTACCTCCTTCGACATGGTTTCCTTCAATTGCTTCCTGGCTCGATGCAACCGTGTACGGACGACCTCCTGCGAAACCGAGAGAATATCCGCCACTTCCGCAATCGACAGGTCTTCGTAATAATGCAGGAGGATAACCTGTCTGTATTTCGGTGCGAGGGATTGAATGTATGTGACGATCTCTTCCCGCTTCACCCGGTTCAAAATCTCTTCCTCTACCTGATTGTTTGCCTGCCGATCCATCAGGTCGCCCAAATGATCATCCATCGTCGGAAAAATGTTGCGGAACGACCACGACCGAAAATGCTTTTTGCTCTCATTCATCGCGATCTTGTAGAGCCAATGCTTGATCTCTCCGTCCCCGCGAAACTGATCGAGATGTCGATATGCTTGGATAAACACGTTTTGGGTAATATCGTCCGCCAAGGCATGATTCTTTACGGTGAGACTCACCAGATGAAAAATCTTCTCCCCGTATTGCTGCATCAGCCATTTCAGTCTGGCTTCCCGTGTAACCTCCAGACTCGCTGGCATTGTTTCTGCTTCGTTCAACCCGTTCACCTCATCCGTTAAATGCTTGCTATTAGGTATGATCCATCTCACAGCAAAAAGGTGACAGAAAATACAAAAAGAAACCGCTGTGGCTTCCACAACGGCTACTTCGCTATCGCTCTACAAAAAATGCTGCATCCAAATATTCGGCTCGATATATACCACTTCGTCCTTTTCCACGTCGACCTGCACCGGAACTAATGCGTCAGGAATGATGTACGATCCAGACTCGGGAAATTTCATCCCAGTCCAGCTTTCCCAATCCGTCAGACTTCCTCTGATCAGCATGGATTCCGGCGCTACCTGCATGATCGTCGCTCCCAGTTTCCAATGCGTGCGCACCCACGGATCAAACGGAGCGTCATCGGTTGTTTTCCACTGAACATACTTGTCCATGGGCGTGAGCGGGTACTTGTGCTTGAGCGATGGACGTACAGGTGCCACCAAGTGCACCAAGCTATTTTCCTTGGCGATATCCTTCATCGCCGTAACCATCTGCTTGCTCAGACCGAGTCCGCGATAGCGGGGATCGATGGAGATGGAGAGGGCCGATAACGCGTTAGGCTGTATTTCTTGGCGGTAGTCTTCAATCCCTTGCAGAAAGACATCATCCCAGCCTTTTGGCAGCCCTTCCGCAGTGCCATCCCAATAAAATGGAATCGCATTTCCTACAGCCATCACTTTGTCAGCCTCGTCTGTCAGCATAAATTGATAAGGAGAGAACCAGTCATACAGATGACTGTAATATTCATTAGCCACTTCGTCATTCAGCATGAAGGCAGACCAGCTTGCTTCAATTAGTGCATCAGCTTGATCGTTTAGATCTGATCTTTGCGCGAAAGTGTAGATGTTGTATGACATGCTTGGAATCCTCCTACAAACGCAGATGTCTAGCTTCCCATCTATTCCCTATTCGATTTTCTTCGACATTTTCCTCTTGGGATGTGTCACACAATCACCCCCTCTCTCGTTATATGGTCAAACCAAGCGAGGAGCTGATTGGTATGAAAGAGCAAACATGTGTGATTGTCGGAGGCGGGTACGCAGGTATCCACGCACTAAAAGCCGTTCGGGATACATGCAAAGGACACCCGATCCGCTTCATCTTAATCGATAAAGAACCTCATCACCTTCGAAAAGTCCTGTTGTTCAAACCAGCTGCTGCCAAAACGGATATTTCCATTCCGCTAAAAAACCTGTTTCCAGAGGGCGTCGAATTTGTGCAAGGTGCAGTCACGTCGATAAAAGGGAAGGAGAAAACCCTCTTATTCCGGAACAAAAACAGCCAAGAACAGGCGTTACCCTACGACATGCTCATCTTGGCAGTAGGAAGCGTCATTCGCCAACCGGAGCCAGAACAAGGCGGCATCGCTTTGACGGGCGTAGAGGCGGCCGAGGCAGCTCGGGATAAGTGGCTTGCCAATATGCGTCAAGCTGTCCAAGTGAAGCAGCCATCCGAACGTGAGCGATTGTTGACGCTCGCCGTTGCGGGAGCTGGCATCAGCGGGATGGAGACCGCTGCGGAGCTGGCTTTTGCCATGCGCGAGGAAGCGAAGAACTTGGGCATTCATCCTGATGAAGTCAAGGTCTATCTCGTCAACGCACAAAGTCGTTTGTTTACGGAAGGTCCTGCCAAAATGGGGCGTAAGCTGGAGAGTGCACTCACGGATGGCGGCGTTACCATTCTGCATGGTCAAAAGGCCCTTCATGAGCGGGACGGGGTGCTGACGCTAGACAGTGGTCACACGCTTGCTGTCGGGCTGTGCGTCTGGTCGCTCGGACTCCAGCCTAATCCAGCTTTGCGCAGCATGGGCCTGCCACTGACCACGCACGGACAGGTGGTCGTCGATGAATCCTATCGTGTAGCGGGAACGCCTGGGGTGTACAGTATTGGCGATTGTGCACGCATCGTAGATCCAACCAGCGGGCAAGCAGACACGATGACATGTAAGGAAGCCTCCGGTCAGGCAATACGTTTGGGCAAAATTGTGCTGGCCGACTTGGATGGAACCCCTGCCCCCACACACAAAAGCTACATGGACATGTACTGCGTCGGACTCGGCCCTGAACGCGGAATGGTTTGGACGAGAAAATGGGGACTGGATATCATTTTGACAGGGAAATTGGCGTGGAAGCTTCGCCAGTTCACCTGGAATATTGCCAGCATGATAAAATAGGAAAAAAGAGGGAAGTACGAAGACACAAGAGGAAGTGACACAGACCATGGAGGCTCTGTACAAACAATATAAGGGGCTCATGTTCCGCCTCGCCTATCAGATGCTTGGCTCGGCCACAGATGCGGAGGATATCGTGCAGGACGTATTCGTGAAGGCCCATGATGTCTCGCTGGAACAGATGCTTGAACCGAAGGCTTACCTGTGCAAAATGACCACAAACCGCTGCCTCGATTTGTTAAAATCAGCCCGCAAAAAACGGGAGCTGTATACTGGGCCATGGCTGCCAGAGCCTATCTCTACCCCTGATGCAGACAGCTATGATTCTGTCATTACCAAAGACTTGCTATCTTACGCCATGCTCGTCCTGTTAGAGCGACTGTCTCCCCCGGAACGAGCAGTGTTCGTCTTGCGAGAAGCCTTTGACTTCCAATACGACGAGATTGCTGAGCTGATTGGAAAAACTGAAGCGAATTGCCGCAAGATCGTGAGTCGGGCTAAAAAGAAAATGGGGATTGACCCAGAGGAATCTCATCTCACCGCAGACAAAGAGCTCGGCGAAGAATGGATCAGCCGTTTTCTGTCTGCGCTGGAGCACGGAAATGTCGAGAGATTGCTCACTCTGCTTGCCACAGATGCGGTATTGCTCTCCGACGGCGGCGGCAAGGTCACCGCAGCCCTGCATCCGATCTTATCTGGCAAACGCGTGGCATCCTTCTTACTCGGCTTGATGCGGGGCTTATCGAAGCGTCCAGATTTCGCTGTAGAGTTCGCACCTTTAAACGATCAGACCGGATTTGTAATCAGACTGGACGGCAGAATCGACACCGTGGTGTTTTTGCATATTGAACACGGAGTTATTCGTAACCTCTACTTTGTCAGAAATCCTGATAAGTTACGATTCATAGAGCCGTAGTCGGCTCTTAGCGTAGAACACAAAACCCTCTTTCCTATTTTCGTGAAAGAGGGTTTGATTTCGCGTCATGAACGTTCCAAAAAAGTGTGGTCAAAATAAGTTTTGAAATTCGGGTACAAAAAGACTAGTGACTCTTTCAGCTTGCTCCGATCCGTATTTTCTTCATCCATTTCAAACAAAATTTCATGGTCAATTTCATAGATTCCACACTTCTCTTCATCCAGACTTTCTTGCAAATCGATACATCGTATTTTTCCGTACTCTGTATCCCATGAAAAAGGAAGGTAGCCTAACTTGCAAAGCAATGGATTGTACATATCCTGAATACGATCGAATGGTTCATCAATCCCTTGTTCAGGAATGACGTCGAAAAAATGATGATAAGTAGAAATGAAGGCTTTATACCACTCCGGAAATGTCAACCCAAATTCTCCTTCGAGTGCAGCCACATCCTCCTGACTTACGCTAGAAGGAACCAGCTTCCATCTGGACCATTCTTCATCGACATCAGCTACCTTCATGACATCAGGGACGTCTGGCCGCATCCATCTGCAAAAACCTTCTTCTGTCACTTGGTTATATCGAGCGTAGTAAGCTTCAAAACCATTCTTGATATACTCTCTTATTTCCATATGGTAAGCCTCCTTTTTCCTAATAGGAAGTCAGTTCTTCCATAATCGCTTCGTTTCCACGAGTACTTCATCCTGAAACTCCATCTTGTAAATATCAGGCTTGGACGTCGTCCATAAAAAATCCAAGTCGTACTGACTGTCAAAGTATCCCATCATTAATGTCATAACAGCACCATGTGTTCCGATTACAACTTTCTGCTCTCTGTATTGCTCTAAAATGTTTCGGAACGTTCTTACCACACGATTCCGGCAAATTGTGATGGACTCTCCTCCAGGTAAAGAAAAGTCTGGCTCAGTAAACATCTTCTTTACTAATGGATACAACTCGTTATCGGCCATGGTCTGATTGTTTCCGATAAAAACGAGTTCTCTCAGCTCTTCAAAAACCACGATCTCTTTCCCTACGGATTGGGCTAATTCTTCTATGGTTGCCATTGCTCTTTTATACGGACTTGAAATGAACGTATCTATCGCCTCATCTTTCAACAATTGCGTAATGATACGGGCATCTGACTTTCCTTTCTCAGTCAGTCCTCGTGTTCTTTCGTCCCCTTCGTTTTTTGGTGATTCTCCGTGCCTGACCATGTAAATAAAGGTTTTCATACATACCCTCCGTGGAAATTTTTTATTTTCCGCCCATCATCCTTCCTGCAAATATATTACAACAAAAACCCCTTTCCGTTTTGACCAGAAAGGGGGCACTCTTAGATTTTGAACCGATGCACGATCTCTTCCATCGTCTCCGTCAAGCCGACATTTCGCTCGGAAATAGCCGCGACCTGTTGGTTGTTATCCGCAATAATGCGGGATTGCTCAGTGATCGCCTCTGCCAACAGGTTGATTTTTTCCATCGATTCCTTCGAGTCAGTGATCGCAATTTCCGTTTATTGGTTCCAAAAGTGAAATAGCAGGATTACAGCAAAGCGTTACAAGCAGCGTTGCAACTGCTGCAGGTTCCCGAAGGATATCAATTAAAGAGTGCTCAGGAGCACAAGCAGAATCAGGATCTAGTTTGGGTATTCCGGTACAAAAAAATTTCCAGGGACAACAACGGGCTTGGCGGTGAACATTTTTCCTTGTTGTTGAGAAAGACACACCGGGTTTGTTCGAAAAATTGGAGAACTTGTGGATTGACAATCATGACGAAACAATCGATGTGACTAAAGGGGATAAGCATGAATCGGTGACCATCTCGGATATGAAATACAAATGCTACCTTCCGGAAGAGAATAATTACGCGTTGGTGTAGAAAAAGACAATCCCTTCTGAGATGAAGCCTTTCTTTTATTGTTAACGGATGTGTAGTCGTGCGCAGTCTTTTTCCCTGTGCTGTTTCTTACTGTGATCTTCTCATCATGTTTGTCGAGCTTATCAAACAATTCGGGCTCCACTATATTTAGAATTTCCCGGGACCTCTTTCTGGTCTCCTCCTTGCATGGATAATGTTCATGGGTACTTGAAAAAAACTCGCTTCCTTAGGGCAAGCGAGTCGCATTCGTATGGGTTAACCACTCAACACTCTACTATAAATCCTTTGAATCTGCATCGTGATGTAGACCAATTCCATCTCGGGGAACTCAAAATCATATTCTTTTTGCGCAAATTCACCTACTTTTTGTGCGCATAAATAAGATTCCTCGTACTGTTCTTTTATGATCTGGGACATTTCCGGTTCTATATCATGAAACGATTCGCCAAACTCCGCCCGTTGTACTGCAAAGCGCAAATGTGTGACTAATCGCTCATAGGAAACCGTTTTCTCCTCAATCTTGATTTTCAAACTGCTTTCGATCAGATCGATCATATCCCGTATCATAGTGGTCATATCCATTGTTTTTGCCATATCTCCCGCGTTTATCCTGGCAGTGTGGATATGCAATGCAATATAACCGACCTCATCTTCGGGAATTTCTATCCCTAGCTTTTCTTTTATCAATGCTTTCGCCCAGCAACCGATCTGAAATTCTTTTGCATACAAAATTTTGATTTCGTTCAGCAAGGTATTTTTAATGACCATTCCCTTCATTAATCTTTCTAGGGCGAAGGACAAGTGGTCGGTCAAAGCGATATGAATATGGTCATGCAAGGTTATCCCTAGTTCTTTTTCCGTATGGGAGATAATTTCCTCAGCCACTTGGATATGTTCTTCAGGAAGTGTTATTAATATCTCTTCGAACTTTCCGTACTCTTGCCATTCATTCATGACAAATACTTTTTCTATCTTTGAAATGTCTACCAGATCATTCTTTTTTTTCTGGAAAGCGATCCCTAAGCCCATAACGATCTTTTCTTCTCCCTGATCCTGGACAACGACCGCGTTGTTATTTAAGATTTTTTTAATTTTCATGGTATCCCTCCTGTCTATCCTCCCGTCACCTTCCCCATTTACTAGGTGAACCATGATGAGAAAAATTACATCTGCGAGGAGCTCCATTACCTTTCATTTTACCGTAACCATCACCCATATAACGCATCCAATTTGGACCAGGAAAACCTTCTCCCGGGTCATCAGAATGATTTATTCCTCTTCGGTAAATCTAAGTATCCATGTCGAGGTGAAAGCGGTAGTAACCGCAATAGCTAGACCAATAAGATAATGGACTGCGTTTGATATTCCTAATGGAGTCACGAGCGCAAGCATGGGGATTCCGGTTAAGCCATATGCGTTGGCAACCACGTGAGCACCTACGACATATGCCCCGCCCACCCCCCCTCCAATGGCCGCTCCTATAAAAGGGGTGACTAACCTCAAATTGATGCCAAACATCACGGGTTCAATAATGCCAAAAAAGGACGAAAGAGCAGCAGGTATCGCAATCTTCTTCAGTTTGTCATTTTTCGATTTGAAAAAAACGGCTAAAGCAGCTCCACCTTGGGCCACGTTAGCCATGGACCAGATCGGCAGCAAAAAATTGACACCAACCTTCGGATCGGCTAGCAACCCTACCTCAATGGCGTGCAAACTATGATGCAAACCAGTAACGACGAATAGCGCATAAAATCCGCCAAACAGGAACCCTGCCACCAGTCCAGCATACTGGTAGACATATTCCAAGCTACCAGAAATCATCTCCCCGATCATCATGCCCAAAGGGCCAATCGCTACGAGGGAGACAATCCCAGTAAACGTAATGGTGATAAAGGGGATGAGCAATAAATCTAATGACTGGGGTATGAATTTTCGCAGGAGTTTTTCAAACCTGCTCATTACGTATACCGACAACAAGATAGGAATCACCGTACCCTGATACCCGATCAACGCGATTTCAAGCCCAAACAAATCCATATATTCCGGGGTGCTGTTCCCCAGCTCTGCAGGGTTTAATAATGACGGGTGGGTTAATATTCCCCCAATCACTGCACCTAAAATGGGATTGCTGCCAAATTCCTTGGCTGCGCTAAAGCCAATTAATATCGGAAGAATAATGAACGATGAGCTGGAAAACATGGTGAGCATCTTCATCCATGCGCTATCCATCGTGATCCAACCAAAAGCCTTCACCATACCAAGAAGCCCCATGAGCAAACCGCTCACTACGATAGCGGGAATAATCGGTAAAAAGATGTTGGATAGTGTCTTTACAAAATGAGTGAATGGATTCATCTTTGGCGCCTTCTCCATCCGCTCTTTGGATGGATTTGTCTGTGCGATCTCGATCGCCTCGACAAGTGCCTTGTACACTCTGTTTACTCTGCCGGTCCCAAAGATAATTTGGAATTGTCCGCGCCTGGAAAATACCCCTTCTACGCCATCCATTTTTTCGATGGCTGATATATCCGCCTTTTCTTCATTTCGAAGAAGCAAGCGTAATCGAGAAGCACAGTGGGTAGCGTCAGCAATATTTTCCTCACCCCCTACCAGAGGCAACAACTCTTGAACAAACTCTTTTGATTGCATCAGCTTTGCCATCGTCTGTTCCTCCTCTTTTGTATAAATAAGGGAATCGACTACGTCCCGCTTATCATTCCATGAAAACGAAAGAATCATGAATGGATGTCCACAAGAATAAAGACGCTCAGCAACTACTGAACGCCAAAAACTTTCTATTGCCAACCTCTCTTGTTTTTTAACGGAACACGCCTTGCTTTTTCTCATGAAGAATCCTAGTCTTGTCATCCGCCATGGAGATTTTTAGAGATGGTGCCAGCATTCCACCGAAATGCTCCTTTTGATAGTCTGGTGTTTGTTCGCCAATTTGCTGGATGTCTTTTCCCTCTACATGGACATAGTTGACAAAGCTAATAACCGTACCGTTTGGCATGACCATCCAAGAGTATGCTTGATACGGATTGTCTTTTGGATTGGAAATCACTAGTCCGCTTCCATTCAGGGGTTTATACCCGCCAAATAAGGACCCGGACACAAAACCGTATAATCCTTCCGGCGCATCGAGACCTGGCGCGAACTTTTCATGGTGGGTTTTTGCAAAAAGATAGTATTGATTGCCTTTTACAATAATGCTTGGACGCTCCAGCTCGTCATTTACACAGTTGGCTTCCAGTAAAGGGGGAAGAGCCTCAAATTCCGTCAGACTGTCAGAAGACGCTTTGGCGATGCCGATACTCGCATTATAAGGTTTTGAACTGTCAGGCTGACAAGCCCGCTCTGACAAGGTTCCTGCGGAGTTGGCCTCAAATAAAATATATTCTTGTCCGTTCTTTGGGTCTTGGAAGAAGTAAGGATCACGGAAGGCGTAAGAAGATTCACCTTGGTTGGACTGACTTTCTGTTTGATAGTATTCACCATCCGGTTCCAGGATAATTTTGTGTTCAGACCAATTTTTAAACGCCACAGAGGCATTGGTTGTTATGATATCAGCGGTAGCCGTAGCCAAACGCTGTTCGTATGTAAGTTTTTTTTCATTTTTACGTCCGGTCGCTGTATAAAAGATATGGACTTTTCCATCTTTGTCAATCATGGCAGAGCCTGCCCATT
Source organism: Brevibacillus brevis (assembly GCF_022026395.1). Taxonomy (NCBI): domain Bacteria; kingdom Bacillati; phylum Bacillota; class Bacilli; order Caryophanales; family Paenibacillaceae; genus Brevibacillus; species Brevibacillus brevis. The sequence goes on from NZ_CP041767.1 coordinate 5,313,054, forward strand.
GCCTTGAACCCAATGCTTTTCCGTCATCAAACAAACGTCCGCCCAACTGCCAGCTCTTTCCGTCCTTTGCGTAGAAATAGCGGATTTCCGCCGTATCGTGGCGTTTGCCAGGAATCACGTCACTTGGCACCGTCAGAGCAAAAATAACCTTATAGCCATTGACAACTGCTGGATGGCCATTTCGGTCTTGCAGCGGCCATGTATCCCATACCAGAAAGTCCTCTGAAAGTTCCTCAAGCTCCTCCTTGTTGATGACAGGTGCTGTATTCTCTTCATTCATCTTTATTTTGCTGACATCTTCGCGCGTCCAATCGAATGTAGCTGCGGTTTCTTGGGCGAAGACGCTTGAACTGATAACCGGGGCTAGAATAGCCGAAAAACCGATAACTGCTGCTGAAAGCATTTTCCCGGCATTTTTTGTGTTCCAAAACATGTGTATGCAGCCTCCTACCGTCACTTGTTTTTAGAAAAGAATAGAAGGTCAACCGACAACTTTCGGTTGACCATTCTAATTTATTGCTTGATCCAACCTGGCTCGTACTCTTGTTCCAATTTTGTGCGATCGTCTTTGATCGACAGCTTCACCGTCGGAGCCAATGTTCCGCCAAAGTGGCTGAATTGGAATTCCGGAGTCTGATTGCCGACATCGCCGATGGACATGTTGCCCAGATCGCCAAAATGGGCGAAACCGACCACGTTCAAGTTCGGAAGCACCAACCAGGAATATGCTTGGTATGGATTATCAGCCGGATTGGCCAAGACCAAACCGCTTCCGTTCAGCGGCTTATATCCGCCGATCAGCTTGTCTGAAACGAATCCGTACAGTCCGTCCGGTCCGGTGAGTCCATCCGCATATTTATTGATGTGGCTGTCGGTAAACAGATAATACTTTTTATCCTTCACCACAATATGCGGGCGCTCCAGTTCTTCATTTACGTAGTTGGCTTCTACGAGCGGAGGAAGCATTTTGATTTTGGAAAAATCGCCGCCCTCCACCTCAGCGATGCCGATGTTGCCGTTAGCGTGTACGGCACCTGAAGGCACGTTTTGCTGCCCGGCAAATTCAGGACTGCCGACATATTCCGGTTTCAACTTGCGGTCGGCAGCAGAGCCTCCAGAATTCCCTTCAAACAGCAGGTATTCTTTTTTCGTCTGCGGGTCTTTGAACCACATCGGATCGCGGAAAGCGTACCCCCCGCCTTCACCCTGCTGCGCTTGTTCTTTGGTCTGATAGTATTTTCCGTCCGGCTCCAAAATGATGTGGTGATTGCCCCAATTTTCGAATCGGACTCCGCTGTTGTCCGCGACGATATCGCCGGTAGCCATGGCCAAACGTTGTTCATAGGTCAAACGCTCTTCGCCTTTGTGTCCGGTTGCGGTGTAGAACGCATGGATTTTGCCGTTATCCATCATAGCCGATCCAGCCCACTGGCGGGAACCGAGCGCGGATCCGCTCGGGAACAGCTCGCCACCCAGCGTCCAATCTTTTCCGTTTTTCGAATAAAAGTAACGGATCGTGGCAATGTCGTGCACTTTGCCCGGCAGCACATCACTCGGTGCGGTAAGCGCGAATATCACTTTCCAGCCTTTGATCGAGGCTACATTCCCGTCACGGTCTGTCAGTGCCCACGTATCCCACATGTGATAGCCCGGCGCCAATTTCTCCAGTTTGCTGATGTCAGTGTACGGCAAGGTATTGTCTTGATTCAGCTCGATTTTCGATGCCTGCTCGCGGGTCCAGTTGACCGTTTGCTCACCGCCCTCGGCATACGCCGAGAGCGCAGTGAGGCCGGAAGCGACAACGCTTGTTGCCAAAGCCAGCGCGGTCAATGCTTTCTTGTTTTTGCGGATCATGTTACCGCCCCTTTCCTTTATGGCTATGCGTGCTTAGCGATTCGGGCCGAACGGTTTGATTTCACCTTGTTTTCCCTCTTTGGTAATGACCGATTTGTCGCCTTCCAGGTTTACCTTCAACGTTGAAGAGAAGGTACCGCCGAATTTCACTTCCCCGTTCTCATCTTTTGGTTCGTTAATGAAGCTGATCACCTGTTGGTTCGGAAGCACCATCCAGGAATACGCTTGGTAACCGTTTTCCGCTGGATTCCCGATAACCAAGCCGCTGCCGTTCATCGGTTTGTAATCACTTCGCAGACCCTTCCCGACAAAACCGTATACGCCGTCTGGGCCGGTCAAGCCAGGTGCGTAGGTGAAGGTATGGCTGATCGTGAATAGGTAATAATCATCGCCATTCACCACGACGTGCGGACGTTCCATCTGATGGTTGGCCCCAACTGATTCGAGCAGCGGAGGCAGCAGTTTCAATTTGGTGATGTCGTGGTCAAGTACTTCCGCGATGCCGATATTTCCGTTGTACAATTCCGCGCCTGCCGGAACCGAATGGGTTTTACGGTATTCTTCGTCACCGATGTTTTCCGGCTTCAAAGAATAGCCACCGCCGGCCTGGCCTTCGAAAATAATGTACTCTTTGCCGGTGTTCGGGTCTTGGAAGAAGAACGGATCACGGAACGCCGTGATGATATTGCCTTTGAACTGATCAATCGTTTCGTAGTACTTGCCGTCTGCTTCAAGAATGATCTTGTGTTCACCTTCGTTCGTGAGATGCACGCCATCTTTGTCGGCGCCGATATCGAACGTAGTTTTGGCGATGCGCTGCTCAGCCGTTTGAGCCCATCTGGATTCGTCCCAATTGTTTTTATCCCCGGTTGCCGTATAGAAGAGGTGGACTTTGCCTTTCTCATCCAGCATGGCTGTTCCGGCCCATTGCATATGACCTAACGCTTTGTCTTTGTTATAGGGAATGCCGGCGTATGTCCAGTCTTTGCCGTTTTTCGAGTAGAACATTCCGATGCTTGCTTGCGTATGACGTTCACCCCAACCCAGAGAGCGCGGAGCGACCAAGGCGAAAGCGACTCTGTAACCTTTGACAGTTGCAAGGGAACCGTCTCTGTTCTGCAGGGGCCATGTGTCCCAAACCCATTGGTCCGGTGCGACGAGCTTGAAATCCAAATCGACCGGTGGAGCGGTTGTCTCTTTCGTGAGAGCAACTTTTTCCGCTTGCTGGCGCGACCAAATCGAAGTGTGATCATCACTGACATCGGCGGCTAATGCTGGGATGGCTGCAAGCAAATTGGCAGCTATCGCTGTGGATAAAGCTAGATTCCTAAACTTAGGTTTGCTGGATTTTCTCATTTTCTTAAATCCTCCCTTTACATCATGAATTGCAGCAAAGTTACCTATTATGGGAATATTGAGAGATTGAAAACTCTGCTCTTCTCCATTGACAGGACACAAAAAAGACCCAAAACGCGTAAGGGACTGTATAGCGATAGCCATACTTCACCCATCTCACGTCTCAGGTCTTGCCTGCTTAGCAGTAACAATCCTGCGGTATTTTGTTCGCATCCTCATTCTATTGTCTGCGAATTACGATTTCAATAGTCAAAAATACCCTTTCCTACAGATCGAAACAAAGGAGAATATTCCCGGACTGTAAATAGCACCTTTCTAATTGGAACCTTAGTTAATCGTCCGCTTGGATCGGATATTTTTTCTTTTGCTATTACTCTTGATCTACATCTCTTCCTTAATTCTTAACGGTTCAGCGTGACCTCTCTCCTGCATTCTCGCCTCCAGCAGACGATCCAAATGTACGATAACGGAGCTAATAAACATGATGATTAATAAAGAGTAAAAACAGAGAAATAACAATAACCAACAGTAACATCACCACTCGTTCATAATTTACCACATCTTAACTTGTCAATCCTTTCATGAGTTTACTGTACTTTGGCAATATATACACTAGGATTTACCATTAACACCGTGCTTATAGTGTCAATGAACACCGTATGAACTTATGCCCAAAACCGCACTGTACCGCCATTTGTTATGTTAAAATCGGCTCGAACAAAGATGTGCAAAACGTATGTAGGAGGACACCCACATGCAAAACCGTCAAAACGAAATTATTATTCCTGAAAATCCTGTTTCACACTTTCTGTTCACCAGCACAAAATCCGCTGCGATCTGGTTGATTATCAGATTGTATGTCGGCTATTCATGGATTACTGCTGGATGGAAAAAAGTCCAGTCAGATAGCTGGACGGGAGATGCGGCTGGCGGAGCGATTCAAGGGTTCGTAAAAGGCTCCTTGGCAAAAGCAGCCGAAGGAAAGGACGTAACCGGGTGGTACGCCTGGTTCCTGGAAAATATGGTATTGCCAAATGCCAAGGTGTTCGGCTTCCTCGTTGCTTATGGTGAGGTACTCGTCGGACTCGGCTTGATTCTCGGCTGCCTGACAGGGATCGCAGCGTTTTTCGGCGGCTTGATGAACGTCAGCTTTCTGTTCGCAGGAACGGTCAGCACCAACCCACTTCTTTTTGTTTTTGCTACTTGGCTCGTTCTGGCTTGGAAGGTTGCGGGCTGGTATGGTCTTGACCGCTGGGCGCTTTCTTATCTCGGAACACCTTGGACGAGAAAAACGCGCGATGGTGTTTTGCCGATGAACAAGTAATATGTTTTTCCTCTCGAATGACAAAGCCACCTATTTCGGGTGGCTTTTGTTGTCCCTTCAGCTAGATAATTAATAAAGTAACGGACAAATTGTATGAATTTATTCCAACATGTACCCGTGATTTCCAATGAATATTTATACATGATGTTGAATGACTGTCTGATTGCTGTGCATTATTCTTTTGAGGAACTATAAATTTTCTCATTTTTCTAATAATTTAACAGGAGGACAGTATGAACAAGTGGCTACTAGGCATTTCTACTGCTGTTTTGTTGTTTAGTCTCTCGGTCGGCTGTAGCTCGAAGCCCGCCGACAACCTCCCATCCCCTCCAACGGAAGCGACAGCAAAGCCTACTACATCAGAGCCAATGGTCTTGCAATGGAGCATCACCGGGGAGCCGTCTACGATGGATGCCGGCATTGCAACAGATTCGACCTCAATGGACATGATCAATCTCACCTTCGAAGGACTGACCACCGTCGACCGTCAAGGCCAGATGATCAACGCCATCGCGGAGAGCTACACGCATACTCCTGACTTCACTCATTTTACTTTTATCATTCGAAAGGACGCCAAATGGAGCAATGGCGACCCTGTTACCGCTCACGATTTTGAGTACGCCATCAAGCGCAATCTCGACCCCAAAACTGCTTCCGGCTACGCGTATCAGCTCTTCTATATCAAAGGAGGCGAGGATTTTTACTCTGGAAAAGGCAAACCAGAAGACGTCGGGGTAAAGGCAAAGGACGACTACACACTCGATTTCACCTTGCGCTCACCAACACCGTTTTTCCGCGAATTGACCTCATTCACTACCTACTATCCGCTTCATAAAAAAACCATCGAGAGCAATCCCCAGTGGGCAACAGAAGCGAAAACAATTGTCGGCAATGGACCGTTTATCATGGATACGTGGGAGCACAAATCCAAGCTCTCTTTCAGCAAAAGCCCTACTTATTGGGACAGCGCCAACGTCAAGCTGGACCAGATCCATATTGTCATCATCGAGGATAACAACACCGCCCTGTCCATGTTTGAAAATGGTGACCTGGATTGGGGAGGCTACCCTTCCTTTGGCTTGTCTCCGGATGCAGTCGGTCAGATCAAGGAAGAGGGCAAGCTGCTCGTCGCAGATAATCCCGGCACCAAAGCTGTCATTTTCAATACAGAAAAGCCCCCTTTTACCAACAAAAAAATTCGTCAGGCGTTTTCGTATTCGATCGACCGACAGCAATTGGTGGATAACATCCTGCAGACCGGCGTCCCACCCGCGTATGGCTGGGTTCCCGTTTCCATGGGGTTGAACCCGGACGGCTACTTTAAAGAGGATGTAACGAAGGCGAAGCAGCTTTTGGCAGAAGGCATGAAAGAGCTCGGGCTGACTCAATTCCCTAAGGTCACGTATTACTACGACACTGGAGAAACGGACAAGAAATTGGCTCAAGCACTCCAGGACGAGTGGAAGAAAACATTGGGAGTCGACATTGACATTCGCACCTCGGAATGGAAAGTGTTTAACGAGGATGTCCAAAATGGCAAATACGACTTCGGCATCTGGCTATGGGGGGCCGATTTCAACGACCCGATCAATTTCCTCGAAATGTACAAGGACTTGGGTGGCAACAACGTCGTTCGCTTCGACAACAAGGAATACCGCGATCTACTCAATAAGAGCTACTATGAGACCGACGAGCAAAAGCGCAAGCAGTTGATGTTTGACGCCGAAAAAATTCTCATGGAAGAAATGCCACTAGCACCGCTGCACTTCCGCGGCAATGCTTATGTAAAAAACGACAAGGTGAAGGACTTTGTGATCTTCCCTCTCGGCGGTTCCTACTTTAAATACGCGTATATTGAAAAATAACAGAGCGCGGGCATCCTCTCTTTGCGAAACAGATAGAGAGAGATGCCCGCTTCCATCATAAATACCGAGCGATTATCCGAACTAATTTTGCAGGGAACTCATGTAAATTGGTAATATCCAAAAATCTTTCATTCCCATAGATTTCACTAATCACATCCTTGTCTTGACCGATTGCGGCTGCAAGAAATGTGACTCCTTTTCGTTCATATTCCTGGATGGTCTGTTTCATATCTGTAACAGCGTAACTTCCGGTGTAGTCATCCATTGCTTTCGGTTGGCCGTCACTTATGCTAATCAACAGTTTTGTCTTTTGGGGTGAAGCGGCTAACCGTTCCGCCATTATTCGAAGAGCCATGCCATCGCGATTATTGCTTCTGGCATGAATTCTCATTAATCTGAAGCGATCATTGGCATCCGCTTTATTAAAGTCGGCATAGGCAAAGATCGACATTTGCTCCAATCGGGAAACATCCGCTGTATCGCCGTAGATCAAAATGGGGATATGACAAAGCTGACAATATTCATATACCGCGATCACTGCTCGTTTTGCTGCTTCTAATCTCCCGTAAGCTGACATAGATGCGGATTCATCAACCCTAAGACCAACCACAAGAGAAGGGGATTCCGTTGGAGGACGTTTCTTGGCAAAATACTTGTAATCCCTGTAAGCAACGCTGTCTGCCTGAAATTTGCTGCCATAGTAACGATTTCTCGCAAAGTCGGATGATATCTCATGTTCCAGATACGGAAGTGTCTTTCTCGCAATCTCTTGCACAATCGGCATGAGTCCCTGACAAAGACAAACATATTCCTGTTGGTTTTCCTCATCGTAGTCTGGACGGTGAACAATGAGCTTCACTTTTTTATGAATCGAATCGGAAATGACCTCTCTTGCATCTCGATTCAGCTTTTTACGGAAATCTCGTTCCTTTTGCTTCGCTTCCTCTGACATGGATTCAGGATTTGCCTGATGATAGTTGGGATCGCCATCTTCACCCAAACCTGAACGTTCCATATGGGTAGAGTCATCAGAGACACGGGAAGAGCTGCTATCGGCAGATTTTTTCAAGGCGATTCCTTTTTCCTCTCGATGGTTGTCCTTGTCAAAATCCGTATCGTCTATATCTCCCCATGTCCTGATCTCTACGGCGTCGTCAAATTTTCGTTTTTTTTTTAGTTCAGTCTCGGCTTCTTCCAGGCTGGCAAGCAAACCATGATTTTTTAGTGCTTCTTCCAGAAGTTTTATTTCTTCCGAATCGGTTGTGATCTTGTAGATGACCTTATGATAAAGAGATTCTTTGGCGGAGGCTCCTGCGGCAATTGCATCTGCCCAGTAGAAAAAGGAACGCATTCCAGCCACGCCCTTGATCGCATTGGCCCGCGCTGTTCTGTCTAAAACCATAATCACATCCGCTAAAATACCCAACATCTTGCCATCTTGAAAACCGGTTTTGGCCATTACACGTTCGATCATGATTTCTTTAGTCGGCAGGTCCATCTTTTCCGTATGCTGAACCCTGTCGCGCAGCGCTTCGTTTAACGGTCTGGTTCCCGCATAACTGCGGTTTGTTGTGATAACCGCGATGAAGTCTGGGTGCCTGCGTATGATCTCAGTAGGAAGATTGATGCTGCCATCCAGCTCCAAGGCAGAGTTTAATGCCATTAACACCGCAGCATCGCGAATAACGTTTGGTTCCTGGATTTCCAGCAGGTAACCCTTTTGATAGGCTCTGACGATCTCCGAAGGGTAAAATCGGTACTCAATCGCTTCACCATCGGTGTTTTCCGCTGCTGCACGCTTCAGTAATTGCTTCATCTTTAAGGCAGCCCGTTCCTGTGTAATCCCCAGTGCATCCATTAAAATTTCAGATATGCTTTGGAGCCCATCGCTTTCATATAAAGCTTTCCATACCGCTTGCTCGGCAGGCTCCATTTTCTCGAGACGTTCAGAAGAAATGACAGGCAATATAGCGCCAATAATATCCGATTTATCCATATCAGCAAAACAAGTCACTTTCGTATACGGCAGCCCGAAATTAGCCGATAATGCTTTGGCTAGTTGTGTTTTCCCAGAACCGGCGTCACCTTCTAACAATATATTGGCGATCTTCATTTCCCCGCGATTCCAGTTGCGTTTGATTTCTTTACTAATGCGCCGTTCTTCTTCACTGACCCTATGCGTGATTGGCTTTTTCCAAACGAGCTTTTTTTCTGCATCTGTCAGCTGTCTTTCGGGTGACAAATGATCGTTTTCATTTTCGGTCATCATATTGCTCCTCCCCTCATAGTACGGAGTCCTTCACATCTTTGCTCCCTTTCTCAACAAGAAGAGGCAACAGCAAAGCAGCACCGATCATAATCAAAACCCCGCTCACCACATATACCGCAACCAGCGAGAACGTCTCCTTTAAATAGCCGGAGATAAACATGCCAATCACCATCATCCCCATAAAAACAGGGGTGATCGCACCAGATACCCGGCCCATAAATGCCCCTTCTGTGTTCCGTACAATCAGCGTCTGGATTCCGCTTTGAATACAAGGGAAAAAGAAACCACTGATCACTAATAGAACAATCATCAACCAAATCGTTGTGGTAGCCCCTACTACCATCGTGCAAACCGCAGAGACAAGCAAGCCTACCATGAGCAGCATCTGTGGCCTTACCTTTTTGGCTATCCCGATAATGATTGCTCCTCCTGCCAACATGGCTAACCCGTTGGTCATAACCAACCACTGCAAAAATTGTTTGTCCTGTCCCAAATTCTCGATGACAAGGAAGATTTGAAGCGGCTGTGTCAGACCTGACGCCAATCCGACAACGAAGAAAGTCAAACAGAGAATTCGCAAGGATTGATTGGACCCGATGTAGCGCAGTCCGGCCTTCAATTCCTTGATGAAGCCGCCAGCATCCTCAGACTTCGGTTCCTCCGCGTCACGTGGAAGCGTCGCTAATATCAGGGAAGAACCCAGGAACAAAACGGCTGTCAAAATCAGAGAGACTGTAATTCCAAACTGGATGAAAATAAACGTGCCGATGACCGGACCTAAAACCGTAAAGACAGCAACAAGCGTTTGGGACATGGCCATCGCGCCCTGCAGTTGTTCAGCTGGCACATGACGCTTGTACAGTTTCATGGCCGAGGGCTGAGAAAACTGAGACAAGCTGGCGGAAATAAAGGTTCCGATGAGCAGTGCCATCCATCCCCCATTCATAAGTGCAAGCAGCACAGCCCCGACGGACACGGCAGACAGCAGATCGCTCAAAACCATTGTCCGCTTCGGTCGCCATCGGTCAGCAAAAGTTCCGCCAATCAGGCCGAATAAAAAAATGGGTGCGAATTCCGCGACCGAAATCAGTGATACATAAACCGGATTATTATTCGTCATTTCGCTAACGAAAAGAAGAACGGCATAATTCCGGATCCAAATCCCCAAATGCAGCAGCACGCGGGAGAGGACAATCGTTCGAACATAAACATTGGAAAACATTTCAATACCCCATATCCTTTAATAGTCTTGATAATGTGCGCAGACGTTCGCCGATCATCTCACCGTCGTTGCTCAGCGCTTGGCTGAACAGCTTAATGTCTTCATGAAGACTCTCATTGTCCGTACATATCGCTACGTTCATTGCATCCCCTTGCAGGGCAACCCGGTCAATGACGGGCTCCTGCGGATCATAATAATGCTCATATCTGTATGCGTCGCGAAAATGGGCCAAAGACCGACAAATCAATATGGACATGTCCAGAACGCGATGGAGAGGCAGTTCCTCCGATTGTTTTGACCATTCTTCTCCCGTGTGTCTCCATACTTTGGCCAATAGATCGACCTTCCTTCTGGAGTTGCCCTCTGCCACTCCCAGAGAAAGTGCTTTCGCATCTGTATTCCTGGCTAATCTGCCATCAACGCGCTCATAGTTATCCGACACCACAACAGGCTTATGGTTCAAGGTAGTAGGTATTTTCATTTTCTTTCCCTCTTTTCATTTGATTACTGTTCTTTCTTTTTTTCCTGGTGGTATCCGCGCTCTCCGTATGGCTGGAGCTGGTCGAGCCATTTTTGTTCCAGTTTCTTCAGGGCATCCTTTTCATCAAAGAATCCGTCTTCCTTCTTTTTCAAAACCTCCAACACTTCAAAGACGAATGCCTCTTCTCCGTATTCATTCCATTCCTGTTGAAGCTGTTTGTTTATGTGCGAACCCATTTTGAGAGTGAACAGCTTTCCGTTCATCGTCTTGAGGTTGCGGGTGGCGCTGATCCATACTTTTTGGTTTTGGGTGTTTTTGATCTGATACACCCCTGCCTGCGTTTCCGACTCTTTATACTGTTGTTTCAGTTCTTCGCGATTCATTGTGTTCCCCTCACTTTTCAATAACTGATATTAAATAGACAAAATCCGTTTTTGTTTATTATTTAATAAACATAATGAATCATTGTTTTGTAATTGTCAAGCACACAAAAAAACACCGGAACATGTCCGGTGCCTAATTTCTGTTGGGTTACAACGAGTACAGGGCCAATAAATCTCCAACAAACAAAAGAGAAAAATGTCTACGCTTATGTTTGTAGCGACTCCCCTTCTATAGCGTTTTCACCATATAATAGCGATCGTTTCCACTTCCATATTCCGCTATCCGTGTCTCGATAACCGCAAAGCCTGCTTTTTGATAGAGTCCGACTGCTCCAGTATTATCTGGGCTTACCGTCAGGCAAATCTGACGAAACCCATCCTCACGCAATTTCTCCAGCAATCGGTTCAAGAAAGAGAACCCATAACCCATTCCTTTCCGATCTGCTCGGATGTAATACCCATACATGTAGCACTTGTCCGGCTGACGAAAATCCCTCAAGAGCTGGCACACCCCAACAGGACGTGCCTCCTCTGCTTCCATGAAAAGTGCAACGCAGCCATGTCTCGCCAGTGGTACGAGCACCCATTCATCAATCGCTCCATATGGGCCAAAGGCCTCCTGCTCCATTGCCTTGATCATCTGAAGCTGGCTCTCTGTCAATGCCTCGACAATTTCTATGCGCGTATTTTGCATTCAGTCCTCTCCCTATACGGGTTGCCGCTTCGCTCCGATGACCTGCTCTGACTTATCCGTTATACCGGCAAGCACCGCTTCGTCTAGCACTAATCCTAAGCCCGGCTGATCTGTCACGACTATTTGACTTCCATGAATCGCAAGCTGAGCTACATCCCGCGAAATGATCGTAGGTCCTGCCAACTCGTTGGAAATGATGTTTTTTTTCGCCAGTGACAAATGTGCACCAGCTGCACTGCCAATCGAGGACTCCAGCATCGAACCGATTTGACACTCCATCCCGGCCATTTCCGCCTGATTCACCAATTTGAGAGCAGGATAAATCCCTCCACTTTTCATCAGTTTGATGTTTACTTTATCTGCAGCTTTCTTCGCGATGACTTCCCGCATTTCCTTCGTCCCGTGCAATCCCTCGTCTACCATAATGGGAATGGTCGTTTGCCTGCGAATATCCGCCAGCGCATCGAGATCATCTGCCAAGACAGGCTGCTCCATCCAATCAATGTGACAATCCTCAATCTGTTTCATAACAAGCAAGGTGTTCGCACGGTTCTCCCAACCTTGGTTGGCATCCACCCGCAGTCCTACATCAGGGCCAACCGCCTGCCGAACAGCCCGGATTCGCTGGATATCTGTCCGAAGATCAGCTCCCACCTTTATTTTGATCGTGTCATACCCATCTGCCACTGCTTGCCTAGCTTCAGCTGCCATGACCTCTGGCTCTAATATGCTTAACACATAGGGGAAGGAAAGAGTCGTGTGATATTTTCCGCCCAAGAAATGATAAACAGGTTGACCAGCAGCCTTGCCCATCAGATCGTAGCAAGCGATATCGATGGCGGCTTTTGCTGCTGGGGCTCCCCAAACAGCCTGGTTCATCTTCTCGTGGATTCTCTCGATATCAAATGGATTCTCACCGATCACAACAGTCGCCAGGTTTTGAACGAGCATCGTATAGGTAGACTCCCACGTCTCTCCGGTGACATTTTGATCCGGTACCGCCTCGCCTAATCCGACCAAACCATTGTCTGTCTCCACTTTTACAATAATGGACGGCATATCCTCATATGAGGCGTACGCGATAATAAATGGGCGTTTTAGCGGCAACCTGATGGCATGAACGCTTACAGATGTTATTTTCATATTCGACTACCCTCCGTAGCTGCTACTCGTGGAATAATTCGATAATAAAGGGACATGGCTTTTACAGAGCCGTCTTCGCCTTTTACAAAGCCAACTGTCAGCTCGCTTCCCTCTCTATCGGTAATAAATTGATGCTCTCCAATTGGTCGCAATGGATAGTTCAGTTGTTTTCCACCAAACGCATCCGATGTCTTATCTATCATCATCAGGACACCCTCTACCACATATACGATGATATCCATTCCTTCCCCACTGACGTATCGACCGACATACTCTCCTAACTGGGCAAGAGGGACGCTGTATGTCTCGAATTGGTACTGCGGCGTATTCAATGGACGCCCTTCTAAGGCATGCAGTGCAGTCAGAGTGGCTTTTTCGACGGGGCTTCCGACCAAATTGGCCAAAGCCATGGATGTAATACCCCGCTCCGGAACAATCGCTAGATGGGCGGCGACACCTTTGATTGCTCCACCGTGCTTGATCAAGGTACCCCCATAGTAGTCGGGTTGAATGGATAAGCCATACCCGTAGTACCTGCTGTAGCTGTTCTGGACATGCGGGTAAATCATTTGTTTGACGCTCTCCTCCGATAAAATCCGTTCCTTGCCCACACATCCGCCTGTACGAAAAATTTCAGCGTAGTTCAACATGTCATGCACGGTTGAATTCAAATGCCCCGATGCCGCTACGAGTAGCCCATCCTCCCAATTGGGATCAGGGTAAATCTCGGATACGCCATTGCTCTCTTTGAAATGATAGATGGTCGTTACATCCGGCAGGTGTGGCAGATCGCTCAGAAGAAAGGTGCTGCTCTTCATGGCTGCTGGTTCCAAAATATGCTCTTTGACATACTCGTCATACGACTTCCCACTCACTCTGGCTATGACCGCTCCCAAGAGAGAGTAGCAATCATTCGAATAGCTGAACAATTCCCCTGGAGAGCCCACCAGCTCATATTCCGCCAGGGCAAGAGCTTCCATTAGCTCTTCGAATGTGTAGATCGGTTTCTGGTACTCCTTTTTCAAGTACCGGTGAATCGGGTTATCCTCGTCAGGCATGTCATCGAGCATGGAGTTGCGAATTGCCAGATTATCAATCGGCAGAGGCGGTATGCCCGTCGTGTGCGTCATAAAATGGTGGATCGTCATCTGCTCCGTTTTTTGACGATCCGGGGTACGAAATTCGGGTAGGTATTTGATCACCGGATCATGAACAGAGAGCTTCTTCGCTTCCTGTAGCTGCATGATCGCCATGCATGTAAAGGACTTCGTAACGGAGGCCAAACCCATCACGGTATCAGGAGTGATTTCGAGTTCCTTTTCACGATCACGATAGCCAAAGCTCTTGCGAAACAGGCTCTGTCCATTCAAATTCACACCCATGACGAAGCCCGGAACTCTGCCTTCCTTCATTTCTTTTTCAACCAGTTCTCCCCACTCTGCTAACCAGCCTGGCTGTCTCATTTCTTCCACCTCTTTCGAATGTTGTCTTGTCATGCCATGCCCTACTCGTTCACCCACATGTCCTGAATAATCAAAGATGCTAATGGATTTGGCTTGACGCCTTGAATCCGGTTACTGACGACCACGAATGTTTTTGCAGAATAGAGCGGAATCCAATAGGCCTGTTCCACGATTCTTTTTTGAATGTCCGCAAAAACCTGCTGTCGCAGTACTTGATCTGTTGTCGTTCGTCCTTTATTTAGCAGGCTATCGAGCTGTTGATCACTGAGGCGAAAGAAATTTAAGCCCCCGATCTGACTCGAATGCAGTAGCAAGTGCAAAATATCTGGATCGACGCTGCCATGACTCGTTGAGAACAAATCGAACTCGCCCTTCAGTGCCTGTTCAAGAGCTGTCGCAGATTCATACTTTTGGATATGCAATTCGACGCCAATGTCTTTGAACATGCTTTGCACCAGCTGATGCCCAGGATTTGAATCTTCGATGAGCATCGTCAGGCTGAGCGTTTCCCCATTCTTTTCCCTTATCCCTTGCGCGTTTGGCTTCCATCCTGCCTCTTCCAGCAGTTGTCTGGCTTGATCAGCATTGTACTTGTAGCCGTACTGCTCTACTGCCGCATCGTATCCGATCATCGTTGGCGGGATCGGTCCGTAGACAGGCACCCCCTCTCCTTGCAAATCCGCTATGATCAATGCGTCTTTGTTGATCGCCAGGTTCAGTGCCTTTCTCACGCGGACATCTTGCAACGCTTTATTTTCCAAATTCATCCCAATAAAGTACTCTGTAGGCTGCATTCCTTCCAACACCGTAAAATCTTTGTGATCCTTGTATTTCTTCGCATTTTTCGGGGGTACAGTGGCAATATCAATCGTCCCACTGTCGAGAGCAGCCATCATGGTCTGGTCGTCTTGAATAAATTTCAGAACGAACTTGTCGGGTCTCACAGGTCCTTGATTCAGAGCAAAAGGAGCTGCCCACTTATACTCGTCGTTTCGTACCAGTGTGATTGATTCGCCTGTTTTCCAGCTCTCGAATTTCCACGGACCTACCCCGACAGGATTGCGCCCCAGCTCATTTCCGTATTTATTCCGTGCCTCTATGGAAATGGGTTGCTGGTAGCCGCCATATGACAAGTTAGAAAGTAATGAAGCAGAGGGCTTATCTAAATGAAAGATCAATGTGGAGTCATCAGGAGCTGAAATAGATTTGATCGAAGATACATCCGGTCCCGTAACCGGCGAGGCTGTTTTCGGATCGAGAGCACGTTCATAGCTTTGCTTAAAAACTTCCGCAGTGAGCGGTGTTCCATCATGGAACTTCACGCCAGGACGCAACTTGAACGTCACGGTCTTGCCGTCGTCCGAGATTGTATACGATTCAGCCAGATGCGGCTTCAACTCCAGCGTAAAAGGATCGAGGATCAGCAAAGCTCCCCCCAACATGCCCCCAACAAAATTTCCCGCTGGCAACGACGTCTTTTGTGGGTCCAGCGTATCTGGCTCCATCTGGTAGCCCATGGTGATCGTCCCACCCTTTTTGGGCTGGGAGACTTTTGCTGGTTGATTTGCTTGCTTCTCATCTGTAGCCGGAGTGGGAGCAGAGCTACAGCCAACGATGGAAAAGACGAGTACTCCCATGAGTAAAACGATGCGAATTTGGCTCTTTAACTGTTCTGATAGCATGTCGCGACCTCCATTTTTCGAGTCTTTTCCATTCGAAGCCTACTTACGTCGGTATATAGTCGCTAATTAGGTCGGATTGCTTCTTACATGAGGGGGGGCCCGGATTGCCTTCGCAAACGGAAATCCGGGACAGGTTGATGTTACATGAGGAGAATCATGGATGATTAAGGCGATACACAGCCCGCGGGCGTCCTTGCTGATACGGCTGTTCTTCTCCGACGATCTCTACGACCTGATGCTCGATCAGCTTTTTCAAGGTTCTTTCTGAGCTGCGGCGACTGATCTGGAGGTACTCGGCTAAATCGGAAGCGGTGAAGCGGTTATCGCGGCGAAGCTTGACATACTGCATGATTTTCGTGATAGTAGCGACACTTGCGCCAGTCTTCTCCGCGATCTCCAGCACTTCCTTGTTCTCGCTTTTTAATTGGAAGCTCTTCGATTCGGTGTTCAACGGCCCAATCACTTCTTTTTCATCCGTCACCAGATACGCACTGCTTTCCTTTGTTTTCTGGGCATGATAAATCGCAATGCGCGCGTTGGCCTCAGCCTCTTTCGCGGTTAGGCCAAAACCAAACCCGATAGCAACCGTCACTTTGGCAAGCAGGTCGACATTGCCCACTACTTGCATGATCTTCCCGAATTCAATCATTTGCTCGATGCTGCCTCTCGTACCATAGATGATGAATTGATCCAGTCCCAATTTTTGAATGGAAGCGTCCGTCTCTTTGACTAGCTCCAGCAGCTCTTGCAGCAAAATAATCGTCGCATCCTGCCATTGTGTTTCTACTGGCGGGCCATCATTTTGCTGGATCGCTGCAATTCCCACGGCGATTTGCGAGTTTTTGCTAATTTTCAATTGACCATAAGCAATGGCTTGATTGACGGCATCGCGAATATTTTTATCGGGACTGACGAGCGATGCGGAAGGAATGTTCATCTCACGCAATTGACGATATACGTAATCAACGCCAGTTAAAGCAAAATGACTCTGTTTCTGTTCCCAAAGCTCCTTGTGGAACTGAATAATCTCCTCTACGTCAAATTTCGTCCCGCCTTCTTCGATAATCTCACTGTAGTCTTTTACATACCAAGGCGTAAAAATAATGCCCAATTCATCAGCGACCTTCTCAATATACTCCGCTTTTGGCAAATCTATCGAGATGCGGTCCAGTCCTCCTGGTACGTTCAGCAAGGTATGAAACAAAGAGAGGGAAATGGTATATTCATCGATCGGGATGTACACAGCAGGCAGCTTCTTTTGCTCTACCTTTTCCTTGGCAAAAAAATAAGGAAGTGGGCCAGCAAAAAGCAGCACGTCGCAGTCATGGATTTGATCAAGCAACGCAACGCTCTCTTTTGGATTCTGGTATGTATACGAGGTCAGTTGAATGTAATCGATGGATTGGGTATGCTTCAAGATCCTTGGCAAAAATTCTTCCGAAGAGATTACCGCTATCGTAATGGTCAATGTTCCACTCCCTCATCTCTCTATGATTTCCACACATCCTTGAACACGCGGATGAAGTTTTTTCCCAAAATACGCTCAATCGCTTCATCCTTGTATCCTCTTTTGGCAAGAGCACGCACAAGCTCCAGAACCTTGGTATGTCCTTTTACGACATCAAAATCTTTGCGTCCTGCTTGGATAAACACGCCCGGAGAATCGTATTTCATAAATGGCTCGATAATGTCCAGACCCAGTCCGACGTGTTCAACACCAACCAGCTTCACGATGTGATCGACGTGGTTGATCATGTGCTCAATATCAGCCTGGTCGTCTGTGTCCCCTACGAACAGATTGACGCCATTGATGCCAATAACGCCATTGGTGAATGCGATCGCCCTGATTTGCTCATCTGTCAGATTGCGCATGGAGCTCGCTAATGTCCGGCAATTGGAATGAGAAGCGATGATGGGCTTACGCGCTACCTCGATCAGATCCCAGAACCCTTCGTCATTCAGATGGCTGACATCAATGATGATCCCCATTGCTTCTGCCTCTTCGACGACGCGGATGCCGAACTCGGTGAGCCCGCCCTTGCGTCCTTCCCGTACCGGACTAAAATGACTGCCATCTCCAACGAAATTCCGCCTGCTCCACACGAGACCCATAAGGCGCACGCCCAGCTCGTAAAAAACACGGAGCATACTCAGATCATTATATAACGGTTCCGCGCCTTCCAGAGAGAGCACAAAACCAATTTTCCCCTGTCGCTTCGCGGTCTCGATATCGCTCACACTTTTGCAAACCATGATTTTATCAGGCGATTCATCTGCCTCTGCGTGCAACGCGCTGATTTGTTGCAGTGCTTTTCTCAAGCCCATCTCCGGCAGGAATTTGTTGTCAATAAAAATCGCTGCGACAACCGTATCCACCCCGCCCGCCACGAAATCGGGCAAGTAATCCGTTTCAATAACTTTTCGCCTGCCATGCTCGCGTTGAATAGCGACATCCAGCAAAAGGTCAAAATGCGCGTCGATTCCATGTGTCATGCCTCATGCTCCTCCAGTTACTTCAGGTTTTCCGGGTTAAGTGGTGCAAGCTCCGGTAAAAGAAAGCGTCCGTCTCTGCGAATCAAGTGGTCATCGAACCAAATCTCACCGCCACCGTACTCCGGGCGTTGAATCATGACCATGTCCCAATGGATGTTCGACTTGTTGCCATTGGATGCCTCGTCATAGCATCGTCCCGGGGTAAAGTGGAAGCTGCCGTCGATTTTTTCATCGAATAAAATATCCTGCATGGGCTCCCGAATGAACGGGTGCACTCCCAAAGCAAACTCCCCAATGTACCGGGCACCTTCATCTGTATCCAAAATGTTGTTCAAGCGCTCCGTATCATTGGCTGTGGCGTGAACGATCTTTCCGTCCACAAACTCCAGCCGTACTTTTTCAAAGGTAAAGCCTTGATAAGGCGAGGGCGTGTTAAACGATAGGACACCGTTCACCGAATCGCGAACAGGGGCCGTAAATACTTCACCGTCTGGTATGTTGTAGTGCCCCGGACACGGAATGGCTGGAATGCCTTTGATGGAGAAGGTCAGCTCTGTGCCAGGTCCCGTGATTTTCACGCGGTCAGTTCGCTCCATCAGCTCCTTGAGCGGCTGCATGGCTTTTGCCATTTTGGCGTAATCCATTGTGCAGACATCGAAGTAAAACTGTTCGAACGCTTCTGTACTCTTATTCGCCAGCTGTGCCATGGAAGGCGTCGGATAACGGAGATAGACCCATTTCTTTTTGAGACGCACGATACTTACTTCTTTGAAAAAGGATGTAGCCAGCTTCATTTGCTCATCAGGGACATCAGACACTTCATTGATGTTCAGCCCACCCTCGATGATGATGCACGCCTGCATTTTTTCCATTCGTTCTTTGTCCATCTCTGCCCCTAAACGGAAATGCTCCTCTGTTCCCGCTAGCAATAACTGACGACTAATCGAGGATTCACGCAGGTTCACAAAAGAATGCCCGCCTGCTCGCGAAACTGCTTTGATTAGCTCCTTTATCAGAGCAGCGTCCACCTCCATCGCATCGATCAGCACATTATCTCCCGGCTGCACATTCGTCGAGTAATTTACCAGCACATTCGCCAGCTTCGTAAGGCGTGGGTCCAACATCTATCTATCACTCCTGTTCCCTTATTTTTCATAGAGATGACACGCAACCAGTCTGCCGTCTGCTTCTGTTAATAGAGGGGCTTCTGTCTTGCACACGTCCATGCACGCCCAACAGCGCGGATGAAACTTGCAGCCCTTCGGTGGATTGGATGGAGACGGCAGATCTCCTGTTAACATGATCCGCTCTTTTTTCTCGTCAGGATCCGTGATAGGAATGGCGGAGAGAAGCGACTGTGTGTAGGGATGCATCGGACGTTGAAACAGCTCTTCTTTTTTCGCCAGCTCAATCACTTCTCCCAAGTACATCACTGCTACTCGATCGGCGATATGCTCGACGACACTCAAGTCATGCGAGATAAAAAGATACGTGAGCGAAAACTGCTCCTGCAAATCCTGAATCAAATTGAGAATTTGCGATTGGATCGATACATCGAGAGCAGACACAGGCTCGTCAGCTATGATGAGCTTTGGCCTGAGCATCAAGGCGCGAGCGATCCCGATTCTTTGCCTTTGTCCCCCGGAAAACTCATGTGCGTATCGCGACAAATGACTATTGTTCAAACCGACGATCTCTAGCGTCTCTTCGACCATGGCTGCTCGCTCGCGCTTTGGGATACCATGGGCAATCAACGGCTCTGACAAAATGTGCTGGATCGTCAGCTTTGGATTGAGCGTATCAAATGGATTTTGAAACACCATTTGCATATCACGCCGCAGCTTTTGCATGTCTGCCTTCTGTAAGCCGCGGATATTTTGACCCTCGAACACGATCTCGCCGTCTGTCGGCTCGACCAAGCGCAAAATACATCTGCCCAGTGTTGACTTGCCACAGCCTGACTCTCCTACGATCCCCAACGTTTCACCTGCGTTGACAGTTATGTTCACTCCATGGACGGCATGCACGTAACTCGGCTGCTGAAACCACCCTTTGCGGACAAGGAACTTCTTATTCAGGTTCTTCACTTGTAAAAGAGGCGTCTTCATCCATTCACCGCCGGACTTTCCCTGTTCTCTCGATACAGCCAACAACGGCACTCCGACTGTTGATCCACATCCAGCAACGGGGGATTTTTTTCTAAACAGACAGCCATCACCTTCTCGCATCGCGGAGCAAAGCGGCATCCCTGCGGATAACGATCGGGGGTCGGCACACTTCCCGCGATACTGTGCAATCTCTTCTGACCTTTGGCATTATGCGGCGTTGATTTGATCAAGCCCATGGTGTACGGATGCTTGGGGCTACGCAGCAGTGTGCGAACATCAGCCGCTTCAATGACCTGCCCCGCATACATCACCAGTACCCGGTCACATGTCTCGGCGACGACGCCCAAATCATGCGTGATCATGATGAGCGACATGCCCAACTCTTTTTGGATTGTTTTCATGACATCCAATATTTGCGCCTGGATCGTTACGTCTAGCGCCGTCGTCGGTTCGTCCGCTATCAACAGCTTTGGATGACAGGCAATCGCCATCGCAATCATCACACGCTGCCGCATCCCCCCTGACAGACGATGCGGGTACTCGTGATAAATTTCATCGGCACGTGAAATGCCTACCTGCGTCAACAGCTCGAGCACTCTTTGTCTCGATTGGACTCGGTTCATTCCCTCGTGCTTTTCCAGCCCTTCGCTCAATTGCTTGCCGATGGTCAGTACCGGATTCAATGAAGTCATCGGCTCCTGAAAAATCATGGCGATCTCTTTTCCTCTGATCTTCTGCATCTCTTTTTCGCTATAGCGCAAGAGATCGGCTCCGTCCAGTTGAATACGGCCTTCAATGCTTCCGTTTTTACTGAGCAAGCGCATCATGGATAGGGAGGCAACGCTTTTTCCACAACCTGATTCTCCGACGATCCCGACCGATTCACCTTTTTTGACCTGCAAACAAAGATTGTCCACTACTTTGAAAACCTTTTCATTTTTTGAAAACGTGGTAGTCAATCCTGTCACTTCCAACATATTTGTCACGTTACTCACTCCTTTTTCGGGAACGGAAGCTCGTCAACTATGCTTTGGGATCAAAGATATCGCGCAATGCATCCCCGAGCAGATACACCGTAAAAACGACCGCCGTAATCGCAAGACCGGGAAAAGTAGCGAGCCACCAAGCCTCTCGCAAGTAATTTTTCCCTTCATTCAGCATCGTTCCCCACTCCGGTGTAGGAGGCTGCGCACCCAAACCGATAAAGCCCAGTGCCGAGGTCCCCAAAATCGCACTGCCTATAAACATGGTCGTATAGACGATCAGCACATTGGAGATGTTCGGAATGAGCTGGCGCGTAATGATCCACCAATTCGAGCTGCCGATGGAGCGGCTTGCTTCCACATAGCCGGATTGCTTGATCGAGAGTGCCGCACCACGGATCAGAATCGAAAAGGCCGGAATCGATGATATTCCAATCGCGATCATCGCATTTTCCTGACTCGGTCCGAGTACAGCTACAATGGCGAGAGCCAGTACAATGCCGGGCAACGCCAGCATGATATCCATGATTCTCATGATCAGATTGTCGACGATTCCTCCGAGGTAAGCACATGTCACACCAATCAGCGTTCCTGCTACAAACGTCATGACAGACGCCAGCACAGCTACGGTCAGCGTCACTCTAGTTCCGTACAGCATCCGGGATAAAATATCGCGGCCAATCGCATCTGTCCCTAGCCAAAAGTCTTTCGACGGGCCTTGCATAAACGCTTCGTAGTACGCTTTCGTAGGGTCATGCGGAGCAATCCACGGCCCGATGATTCCCAGCAAAACAATGCAGAGCATCATCAGGAAGCTGTATTTCGCTTTCTTTTGCTGCATGATCTTCTCCCATAATTCCAAACGAGGCATAGACCATTGTCTGCTCCAGAACATGCTACACCCCCTCCTTCGCGGCATAGTCAATGCGGGGATCGAGAAGCGCGTACAGGACATCAATTAAAATGACAACGAGGACATACACAGCTCCGATAAACAGCGTCGTTCCTTGAATCATCGGAAAATCCCGCGAGCTAATCGCTTGAATCGCCAAAGTCCCCACTCCCGGCCAGCCAAAAACCTGCTCGATAATCACAGCCCCGCCAAGCAAGCCAGCCAGTTCCAGACCAATGACAGCCACAATTGGAATCATCACATTGCGAAAAGCGTGCCGTAGCAGCACAACTCGTTCATTCATCCCTTTGGCACGTGCTGTTCGGATATAGTCATTGGACAAAACCTCTACCATACCAGCACGAGTGAGTCGGCTGAGTGCCGTCGCCAGCAATGTCCCCAAGGTAAACGCTGGAAGAACCATGTCTTTTAGCCCCGTCCCTCCCGCTATCGGAAACCAGCCCAAATGAACGGAGAATACAAGTATGACGAGTAAACCCAACCAAAAGCCGGGTATAGACATCCCAAAGGTGGAAAAGGTCATAATCGCTCCGTCGATGGGTGTATCCTTGTATTTCGCCGCTAGGACACCCAACCCGATACCGATCACAACTGCTACTACAAGGCTGGCTACTGCCATTTTTGCTGTCGCGGGAAAACGATCCGCAATTTCTGTGCTGACAGGTCGGCCCGTTTTCAGGGAAGTACCGAGATCCCCTTTTAAAACGCCGGAAGCATAGTCGAGATACTGAACGACTAATGGTTTGTTCAAGCCCAGCTCTCCGCGAAGCGACTCGATTTGTTCGACAGTCGCCCGCTGCCCCAGCATGATCCGCACAGGGTCACCAGGGATGAGATGAATGAGCAGAAACGTAAAAACGGAGAGTCCAAACAGGACAATGATGCCCGACAATAGGCGCTTCACGATGTACTGCTTCATGAGGTCTTCACCCAGATGTAAGAAACGGTATGAACTTGCTTCTTCTTGTTGTGTTCCTGCACTTTGCTCTCCTCCCTCTTTCTCCACTAACGACACTTGTCGTTATAGTGTCGTTATTAGTTAAAAATAGTCTATTCCAAATTTACAGAAAGTTCAACTCGTTTTTTTCTTACTTCATTCAAAAAGAGCATGGTCCCTTTCTACCATGCCCTTCTGAAGAATCGTTCCGTCCTCATTCCTTGCCGTGCCTCATCTGTAGCAATACGTTTGCCGTTAGCTGTGGATGGCTGAGCGGAAAATGATGCGCGACGGAGAGCCTTTCGATCTCTACATTTGCTCCCCTGAATGCACCCTCTGTTCCTTTTGTCATCTGATACGTTTTATCCTGTGTCCCCCATACGATCTGGACTGGAAAAGGGAGAGGCTGTGTCGCTACCGCCATTTGCCGGAATTCGTTCATAAAGTAGCGCAGCACGTCTGTATGCGTCTTGCTGATGCGCGGGGATTGCAGGAGCTTCCCTGCCTTTTCTACATAGCCTTTTGGCATTTCATACGTAGACTGAAATACCCCTTGCTCAAGCATTGCTTTTTCCAATTTGGCTGACGTTAACTGCTTTTGCAAAAAAAGCTGAAGGAGGGCTGGACTCTTCCCCAATCCCGCCTGCAGCCGAGAATACTTCGGGGCATGCAGGGGTGGCTGCAAAAGGTATAGCTTCTCGATTTTTTCCGGTACTCGCTTTGCTGCCTCCCATGCCAAAAACCCGCCAAATGAATGTCCTGCAAGATGAACCGGAGATGGCAGCTGTCGCAATGCCTCGGCCACTGCCTCGATAAAGCCCTCGATCGGTTTTTCGTGATGGTGATAGGGCGATCTGCCAAATCCGGGCAAATCCAGTAACCATACTTCCTGTTCACCCAGCTGTTCAGCGAGCGGGAGTAAATCGCTCATCTCACTGAAAAGCCCGTGCACGAGCAGCCACGGAGTACCCGAGCCTTCTTTCTTGTACGCGGCCATGCCTGCGATTTGCTCTCGGTGAAAGTGAGGAGGTACTTTCTGATCCTTGACCGACAAACGGTAGTCGAGATCGGCAATCACACTGGGAAGATACGCCGCTACGTCGTATGCATCGATGCTTTTTTTCGCTTTCATTTGCTGAAAGGGAGCGAGCGGGAAGTCTTTCTTTACGAGAAAATCCATCGAATTGGCAGGTACCCCGAGCAAGCGGCTGCCGCCGTTATGGAGAATTTTTTTCAAGACCGATACCGGGAAAGGAATGGTTGGTGGCTTCATCCGTAATTCTTTAGCCATCAACGAAATCAGCTCTGAAAAAACTGGCGTGGCACTCCGCTCATTTAAGGCGTAATACGTTTGATGCTCGATGTGATTTGTCTCTACAATCCCCACAATGACCTGGGCAAAATCGTCGACGGAAAGCAAGGGCAGCCACCACTCCTTACCACCGGGAAGAACAGGGATCTTACCACGCCGCATGGAGCTGATCACGAGCCCGAATCCATCTGTTTGTTCTGTGTTCCCGGTGCTTCGCGGGCCTATGATCGTACACGGATTTACCACGACCAGCGGCATTCCTTTTTGATACGCCTCTTGTCTGAGGTATAGATCTGCCAGAAACTTGTATTTCTCGTAGCCCCCTGCCTCTCGATAAAAATCGGTTGGCGCAAAAACATCTGTCGCCAGCTTTCCACTCTCATCGTCAAACGGACTCATGTAGCCAACGATATGAATCAGCTTTTGTAGACGCTGTTGTTTATGCAATTCGTTCGCTAGTGCTGCAAGGTGACTTGCTCCTTGTAAAATCAATTCCCTCGCCACCGTTTCATCCAGCGAAATATCCATCGGGGCACCTGCATGGATGATAATAGTTGCGCGCAATACCTGCTCGTAATCGCTCGCTGATAATCCCAAGCCCTCCTTTCGCAAATCACCCCGCACGGCCTTGCAATTAGACCTCTCTGTAGGTGTCATCTGCATCAGCAATTCATCCCACTTCTCGGGCGAACGAACCAGCGCCAGTACGGTATGACCGGACCGGGCCAGCTGCTTTGTTACCTCCTTGCCGATAAATCCAGTCGCACCTGTTACAAAAACGACAGCCATTGTTTCTGCCTCCTTTATATTTATAGAACTAGTCAGTACTAATTCACTTCAAAAAAATCCTACACTTGAATCAAGTGTAGAAGTGTCTGACCTGCGCCTACGAGTACCTGTGCATGACCCTGCGATTCAGCCATGAGCATCGCTCCCTCCATAATGGTCACGAACAAGACTGCCGTTTGCTGAATCGAGATATTTTCCTTGAATTCTCCACGGGCGATTCCCTCCACGAGCAGCTTTTCCGCTAGGTTCTGCCATTCGATCAGGAACTCGTTGATTCGCGCTTTGACCTCTGGTATTTGTGCCGACAGCAAGGAAAGGATCGGACAGCCTCCTACACAGGAGCGTCCCTCCAGTTCTTCTGCGATGGTGGTAAAAATCAGCCCTACCCGTGCGGAAACAGACAGGTCTGTCCGTTGCAAGATGGCTTCCAGTGCTCCTCTCAGGACGTTGATTCTGTAGCCGAGTACAGCTACGACGAGCTCCTCCTTGCTTTTGAAGTGGTAGTAAATGTTGGACTTGGAGACTTTGCTCTGTGCTACGACGTCATCCATGCTGGTATTCATGAGTCCTTTTTGCAAAAACAAATTGGATGCAGTGACGATGACATGGTCACGGTTTGAGGTTCGTTTCATGATTAGTACTATATAGTACTAGTAAGGGATTGTCAATCAGTGGAGGAGAAGAAAAAGCGCAGTTCTCTTCGACTCTGACACGCCCGCAAGGAAGATTGACTGTCCGTCTCCACTTCAAAAAGGGGACCGTCGAGCCAAAGCCACCCTACGGGCGGAAGGTTCTCAAAGAAGAAGTGTTCGACAAGCGCGGTCCCCTTTTTGAAGTTCCGACTGGGTAGGCAGCTTTGTTGGTTCAATCGCTACCTTTTAAAACCTCGTATAAAAAAGAAAAGGTTGATGCCGTCTAATACGGTATCAACCTTCATTCATTAACTGATCGCAAACCTGTTACATTTCGTTACAGCAGCAAGCATGGCAATCACCAGCTCATTTTCACGGCTATCTCTTGCCCTTCTGAAATAGAGACAGCGCAAAAAGTTCTTGCTGTTCACCCGAGCGATAACTTGAGTACGACTTTTTGGCAGCTCGGCACAGCTTGCTAGACTATTGATCCAGTCAATGAGTTCCTGTTCTGGAAGCAAGTCTTTCTCCATCATCGTATCTACGATGCTCGCGAGACGTTCGTCCTCTTCGTCATTGAAAATGTGCTTTCCGTTATGCAGCACGCCCTGGATCGCTTGAAGAACGTCTCGCTGTACGGCTTCATCACTCTCTGGGCACTGCACCAGTTCTACGAATACGTCTGCACCGTGCGCAGTACTGTGAGCCCAGCCTCCCTCGGACAAATAGCCACGCAAATCCTGTTCCTCTTGAAAATAGCGGAGCATGGCATTTTTGACGTGCTGGAAATCGGCAAGCTCCAAAAAGGACTTCTGTCTGTGACGGCGCAAAATCAAGGCAATCGGCAACGAAGAGAATGTCCTCGTAAATACAGATGGATCACCCTCGCTGCCGATCTGATAGAACAAATGCTTTTCGTCGGTCAGTTCTCGCAGGAGGCTGCGCAATTGCGCCTCCGTCAGCTTGTCCTCGTCGAGAATCCAATAATAAAATGCCGGGTAGATGAGATTATCCCGCAATTCCGGGTCAGGGTCCCCAATGTATTGCAACAATCGTCCGACGAAATCCTCCAGTTGTTCCCCTTCACGCAGCTGGTACTGTTCCTGCTCCACTCTTTGCAGATCCAGAACAAGCTGGGTTCTTGTATCGCTCACTTGTTCATCCCCCTTACCATAATCAAAATTTCCTCAATCACCATTTCCGGTTCATCGTGATGAATATAATGCCCGCTGCGAGTAGCTATTCTTTGCTTGCTTGAGGTTGAAAGCCGCTTGAAATCGGCTTGCAGCCGTTGTTCGATTGTTAAGATTTCCTCGTTCGGCCATTCCTTGTCCCACACGTCCGGCAAGCCTCTCGTGATAATCGAGACAGGTATATCACTTTGCCGAAAATAGTCAACAATCTCTTGATAGCTCCGTATTTTATCGATCTTCTCGCTGTTTCGCATCGGATTCTCGTAATAGTCTCGATTGGCTGCGATCAGGTTGTCAGGTAAAACCTTTTCATAGGCGAGCTCCTTATATTCAGGAGCAGCGTCCACCAAAACCAGCCCCGAAACAAGCTGCGGATACAGGCTCGCAAACAATCTGGCAACCAAACCGCCAAAAGAATGTCCGACCAAAATACAAGGCGTCTCCACCTTTATCTCTTGCAGCAAGTCATACAGCTCCTCGACCAGATCACGGCATGTCCGGGGTACGACTTCTGGCGCTGGACTCCTGCCAATCCCCGCCCGATCATAGGATAAGGTAGACGCTTCCTGCGAGATGCGGTCTTGAACGATCTTCCATGTCTCACCGCTATCGCCCATTCCTGCTAGGAAGATCACACTAGGTGTCCCACATTTTCGCGAATACAGCCTATGTATCCATTGAGACATGATCCCA
Organism: Brevibacillus brevis; assembly: GCF_022026395.1. Lineage (NCBI taxonomy): Bacteria > Bacillati > Bacillota > Bacilli > Caryophanales > Paenibacillaceae > Brevibacillus > Brevibacillus brevis. The sequence continues at coordinate 5,340,843 of NZ_CP041767.1, forward strand.
GTCGTCCTCCATGTAACGAACCAGCCAATTCAATGCTCTGTGTCTTTCCACAACTACTTCGTCATTCAAACCGCCTGCAACCACACGATTGTTGATACGCGCATCCACACATGCCCAGTCATAGCGGTAGATTAAATCTGCCTGGTCGAGAATCTCTTGCTTGCTCCTCACAACCGCATTGCTGTAGAAGGTGTCATAGTCACCTGCGCTTCTGAGAGCGTCAATCGCCGTATTCACATCACAAATCTCATCCGGGAAATGGAGCTCGTCCACATAGCCGAGTGCCCACAGCAGTACCCAGTAGCATTCGTACATCCAAATCATCTGAATCATATCGGTTCGGTCTGGCTGTGGATCATTCAAGAAGTCTCTCTCTTTTTCCGTAAAGAATTCAGCAGCGCCAAACTGCTCAATAATGCCCTCGATGAACTCCCGCTCTTCCTTGAGTTGTCCGTTTTCGGCAATCCCGCCGGCATATACCGCAATCAAGCACAGGGCAATCGCTCGCTGAACAATCTCATCCTTGCTCCTGATGACAGCGTCCTCATCCCCTACGATGACAGGAAGATGCGGGATGTACGGAATGCCTTGCTCCTGCAATAGCTTGATGCTCCGCTCCTTGCGAGCTTCTCCTGACTGGGAGGGCTGAATATGTCCATCGATCAGGTCTACACTGACCGTCACCAGAAAATCGTCTACTTCGGATTCTCCTGCTGTATTGAGAATCAGCCTTCCTTGTTTATCGAGCATATCTCCGGTAGGGAGAAAGACGATCCCATGTACTTCTTCGGCAATCGCCATAATGGACGCAAACGTCTTCTGATCGATTTCCTTGCTCGCCACGATTCCTACCGCCACATTAAGCGCTGTGATTTGGTACAACAGCTTTTGCTGGACCTTCTCGTGGGTTGTTTCAATCTGTGCGAAGTAGCCGTACATCCCTTTTTTCATCTGGAGAAACTCTTCTTGGTCATCGTCCTCGCGCATAAGATTGAAAGTAATCTTGCTCTTGCTAAACCATTTTTTATCGGTCACGGTCACGGCCCGCTCGTCTGCGGATACCTCTACCAATTGATCACGAAAAGCCTCGACAATGGCATCGACAACTTTCTCGCATTGTTGGATGGAGACATAGATGGTGCATTGATTCATCTGGCAACCTCCTTTGCTGGGCAAACATTTCTAAAGTACTGAATTTTGTAATCAATAGTAAATTATGGTATCCTAACCCTGTTTAATCAAGCACAAATCTTTTTAGTTATCGGCAAATCTATCACGACGATTGAAGGTGAAACCTTTGAAAAACATCCTATTAGAGGAGTTTTCCCCCATTTGTCCGATTCAAGCTATTGTGGAAGAGGATGAGAACGGCGTCTTTTTTTATTTGTGGGATTATCCCGGTGAGGAGCATGCCAGCATTCGCTCTTGTTGGGTAAGAAATTACGGACCTGCACCGGACTCGATCGATTTCGCTGCCATGGAGGATGGTCAAGCTCCCATGCTTCCACGCGATTGCTGCGCTCATCCGGATGGAGCAGAGAGGCTGAACCCGGAGCAGCTCTCGATCGTTTGGCTGGAGGAAGGCGATGCAGCGGCACTTTTGTATGAGGATGAGGTGCTGTGTGTAATTCCCGGCTGGGCTGGTCCTTCCCCGGACGGCTCGCACTTTCCTTCGTATGCGCGAGATTGCACCGGAGAATCTGATTTATGCTTTCCGCTGGGAACACCAGAAACGAACGCCATGTTTGCCCGCATCGAGGCTGCCCAGCATTTTTGGGCGAGCTGGGATGGCAACCCTTGGCCTGACATCCAGCACCAGTTCATGGACGCGATTACCTCGACTCTTGGCCCAATTAAACAGTATTACGGCATCGACGGCGGACACTGGCCCCCGAAAGCATTGGTGACCATCGAAAAAGGCGACGTTACCTATGCGATGACCCTCGGCGTATCCATTTTGCGTCAGCCAAAAGTCGAGCAGTATACAGAAGAACCGGAGCAGTTGCGACGATTCGAGCTGGCCTTTGCCTGCGAAACCAAATGGCTCGCCCAAAACGAACAACAATTGCTGGCCTACATCAGCGGCCAAACCTCTCTACCGTGGTCGTATATGACCTTCCTCGCACAAGGTCACACCATTCCATGCCAGGAAATCAGTCAGATTAATAGCCGCTTCTCCTCTATGCTGCTGGCAAAACCTGAGAATGCACCGACCATTCCGTTTCCGCTCATGGCTGGCGATTCTGTAAATCTGTTATGGATGATTCCGATTACCGCAGAGGAACAGCAGTATGCAGAAATGCATGGGTCTGAACAATTGCTTCAGCACTCTGCGGGAGATGGTGCAAGTTGGATTTTTAACGGGGTAGCGAAGTTTATGAAGGAAGCATGAAGTTTGAAAACAGTTTCTGCGGAATACATTCTGCGGGGACTGTTTTTTGTTGTCTCGACACTGTGGATTGGTATCGAATAAAAAGGTTATCAAATGCCGAATGAAACTTTCAGCAGATGATAACCTTTTTGGGTAGCGTATCCCTGATTGCGATAGCTACCCTCACAATACATTATTGCCCAAATACATTGAGTTCAGCAGCACTTGTCCATGGGTTATTGTTTACCTCGCTTAAGGCACGCAGTTTAATGTAGCGACCTGTCTTGGCTGCAAAGCTGACTTCTTTCAACGTGGTATCATTTGCAAAGGTACCTGTGGCTACAGCTGTTCCCCAATTCACTCCATCACTGCTGACGTAGAACTCATAGTTCTTGATCGTTCCGTTCACTTGACCATCTTGTCTGGGCATGTAACTAAATTTGGAAATGCTATACGTTGCACCCAAGTCAATTTGAATCTCGTGGGGCATTGGAGCTACAGGGCTCCATTTCGTGTGCCAAAACGTGCTGTTGTTTCCATCAAAGGCTTTCGGAGCTTCATTGTACAATTCATCGCTGTCTACGTATTTTAGCGTCCAATTCGTTTTCGGAATCTGACCGGCTTCTCCTGCTGTGACTGCCACATTCATGGCAGAATTACTTGTGCTTGTCGTCGTAATCGTTACTCCCGATTTTTCTCCCGTGTAGGTATTGCTGTTCGGATTGGTGTCTGGACTAAAAGTAGCAGCATGATTATTATTCGTGTAATAGAATGGGTCTTGGTATTCACTCACGGATTGCTCTATGTCAATGAAAGGATGAGGATCATTCGTGCTATTACTCATGGATTCATCAATGTGCCAAACCGCGATGCCTCCAGAAACTGTTTGCAAGCTAGCATCATATCCAACTTTTTCACGATTCTCAACTAAAAAATACGTATTATCCTTTAAAGGAACCTTTAAAACATTATAATTATTCGGGATGGCTTGTAACGTAAAATTGTTTGTGGCATTTACTACAGTTGGTGTTACAAATCCTAATTTTGCTTTTGACCAGGCATCCATATGAGTGGGTGTCGTTCCAGGTTCTTCTCCTTGGAGATTATTCCAGGTTCCATTTGCCATTATACTTAGACCACCCACATGATTATTAGCACCATAGAGATCCGGAAGGCCCAAGGAATGACCCAATTCATGAGCAGTGATACCCATCGTTGCCATATGACCAAATTGCTTTTCACCCTGCGTCGTATACATACCTGATACTGTAACACCATCATGATTGGTGTTGGGAGCATACCACTGATGTGCCCAAATATTTGGCGCTGCACCACCACTAGCCTCTTCATTACCAGCAAGAACAGTTACAATGTAGAAGCTATCTTTAGAGTCGATGACTTGATCATTATTGGTATCAAAACTAGCAAAGTTCACCACAGGATCCGCTTTATCCAGTGCATCTGTTATAACCGTCCTAATGTCTTTTCCCGATGTATCCGGATGAGCGTAATCTAATCTTACTTTCACAACTCCATCATTTTGCGTACCATATATTTCGGATGCTGGGGTGATCTGTGCTTTTCCATTACTCACTTCATTATAGTAATTCTTTACCGACTTTTGATTTGCAGAAAAGAATTTGTTGCTCCAATCGTTATCGTTATAGGCGATATCAACATCTGTAAATCCAATTAACAAAACAAGCAATTTTTGGGTTCCTGAAACTGGCGTGATACTTCCGTCAATATTTTTTTCTGGCGATCCCGAAAATTCTTGTTGAAGCTCATTCATGAACTCCTGTTTTTTAGTTGCTTGAGGGTCGTACTCATTTATCCATTCCATCAAATTTTTCTCATTTACCGCTTCTGAAGGCTTTTCGTCAATTTTATATTTTATCCCCGTCGATTGCAGATCATCTGATGTGAGTTCAGCGTAATTCCAATATCCCTCCTGATCTTGTAAAAGTACATCACCATCCTTTGTACTTGCCCAATGGAACCATTCATCCCCATGCATCACGGCTTGAAACGATTCACCAGAGGGTTGCTTCATTTTGACAACTCCATCGTATGCGGGTGCGGCAAAAACATCCGTTTGAAAGTACAAAACACAAATCAAAGAAAAAACAGACGTGAACAGGCCTTTAAAACTTCTTTGCATAAATGTTCCTCCCGATTTAGAAGTTGTTATCCTGTTGGAATGGTTTCCTCTATAGATTCATGAAGATCGCCCCCCTTTTTAATGGCATGCTGAATATTCCGTTGATAAATGGACCTGATTCATACGTAGAATGAATCGACAGATCATCTATACAGAACTACCAGAATGCCCTTACCTACATTATTGGAAATTTTTGGTAACATGTTAACTTTTTCTATAAATCGGGGATTTTTTTTTATCATTAACTAATAAACGCCCCCGTTCGGGACTTTCACCCTAGAGACGACGCCCATGCTAGGCGCACTAAAAAAGCCGATATTGCTCCGAGAGCAAATCGGCTGTTAGTTATGTCATTTATTGGCGGGACACTTTGACGAGCTTCCCTGTCGAAGCATCGATAAAGCTATAGCCATTCTTCCATTTGCGTTGATAGACTAGTTGCGGTTCGGGAGCTCTTTGACCATCATACTGCTCCCACACGTAGACCAGCCCCAGGTCAATTTGTTTGACCTTACCAATGGTAAGACGGAGGGAAATTATTTACGTTACATATTATTCCATTTTTTCATATAATCCCTTAGCTCTTGGGTAAATACGGATTGCTATTTTACTTCCCCCGAGCCACTAAAAACCCCGCCCCTCTTGATGAGAAGCGGGATCACCTATGCTTATTTGAATTCCTTTCCTGTTACTGCATCCAGCCTAAAGCCAGAAATCGTGTCCACCGTATAAACCAGAAGCGGCTTTTGTTGCGGCTTCCCATCTGCTATCGGTAGCACATACCCCAATTCAACCGGATGGCTCTGCAAAAATTGCTTGGCTGCTTCTTTCCTCGATATGACTGTATCCAATTCCGGGAAGGATTCAGTCGGACTCGTGAAATAGTCCATGAAATTGACGATCTCCCCAGTTTGCCCATCCACATTGACGAGGTATTGCTGATCAGCAACAATCACCCCATTATGAAGGACGTAAAAGGTGAAGCTGTACGCCGTTGCAGAAGGCATCGACATCTCGGTTTCGTCGGTCTTCAACTCCTTCACACGGCTGTCCAGATAAGGCTGCAAAAACTGAACGGCTTTTTCCTTGGCCTCCTCATAGCTAAGCTGAGCATTTACTGGATTGTTCTGATGCTGTGTAGATCTGGCCGTCTCTGTACCACGACGCACCTGAAAACCTGTAATTACCCCGTTGTTTGAGTAGACGGTGACTCTGCCTAGCCCTTTCTTGGCCTTATAGGTCGTCATCTGCTCGCCCTCCATCGTCTTCTTTCCACCAGTGAGGATAAATTCGTCCAGATTCACCTGAAACTGTTCCGCCATAGCCTTCGCCACTTCTTCCTCCATTTGCACAGCGACCTTCTTGCCTCCAGGCGTTACCGGGATGGGAGCGGAGTACCGGCTTTTATGCGACGCTTCCCCCCATACCTCTTCTCCTGTCACCGCATTCACGTATCCAGTCGTCTGAAGAGAGTACGTCAGCGATGGCTTCCCAGTATGTCTCGCACTCGCAAAATAGGTAAGCTCCATGAGCGACGCCACTTTCTCTGAGAGCTCTTCTTCGGAAAATACAGCGTCTGGTTCGGCAAACTCCCCCGCAGATATTTGCAGTGGCGCGGCTTCGAACGTATTGACATACGTCACACCATTACGATTGACGCCAACGACATATCGGTCTGAGAAAATGGGCAGCCCATTTGCATAGCGTGTATAGGTCACCGCATCCCAATCATTGCCGCTGGTCTGACTCGCTTGGTATTGCTTGAATTCGTCTCCCAACAGCGCTTGTAAAAAGGCAGCAGATACTTGCTTCACTTGTTCTTCGGTAGGCGAAGGGGCTCCTTCATTCATCGCTTTCTCATTTTCGTAACGACTCATTTTCCCCGTGACTGCTACCATCTCGACAGATATGTACCGCTGTTCCCTTCCTTGCTCCTTTTGATAGAAGACAATCTCATAGATTCCATCTTCTTTTCCGATGACTTTGGGTTCCATCGTCTTTAGTTCCGGAACGAGATTGAACAGCTTTTCCAATGTTAGCTTTGCGGCAGGTGATACTTCCGCCAGCTTTAGCTGCTGACCCTTCAACACGAGAGGGGCTTCTGGCTGCATCGTCATGATGGATTCCGGATTGGTAATCAGCCGGGTAAAAATCGGCGCCAGGAAAAAGACCGCGAGCAGCACAGCTGCGGATAATCCCAGTCGAATGGTCGTGCGTCGCGTTTTGCTTCTGCTGCGATGCTGTTGATCGACCTCGACCAGCTTTCTTTCCAATATGTGCAAAAACTCGCTCCGGGGGACTGCATCCGGCCTGTTCCGAAATTCCTGTAACACTTCTTCATCGCTAGGAAATTTCATGCACACCAGCCCCCTTTTCATAAATGTGTAACGCCGTTTCTTTTACCATCTTCATCGCGCGGTGAAAGTCTACCTTGACCTTCGCCTCTGTGCAGCCGAGAATTTCCGCTGTTTCTTTCACCGTATACTCTCTGATTCCCCGCAATACGATGACGTTTCGGTACTTGGGCTTCAGTTGCAGCAGCGCTTTTTCAAAATGAGTACGTTCCTCTTTATCCTGCAGCTCCTTTTCCGGCAAACCCTCCGAGCTGGGCAACAGCTTTAGCAAGGTCCCGGCAAAAATCGTTTGCAGCCGTTTCTTTCTGTATTCATCGATAGCAACATGTTTGGCAATATGCAAAATCCAAGTGCGCATACTCGAGCGCTCCTCAAATCTGTGCAAGGATTTAATGACACGTACAAACACTTCTTGGGTCAAATCCTCTGCAGCTTCCCGACTTCCGATAAAATGATAGAGATACTGATAGACTTCTTTGGAATACATCCTGTATATCCCTGATATGTCTTGCTGACCTCGATCTTCTCGAGCATCCAAGGCTGCTTCCTCCTCTTCTCGCGACAGGACATGTCTACATGATGGAATCCCGCCCCTCATGGTGGGAAGCGGGATCGAATACAATTATTTGAATGACTTTCCTGTTACAGCATCAAGCAAGAAGTAAGAAACCGTGTCGATGGAATAAACCACACTTGGCTTTGTTTGGACCTTCTCATTCTGAACAGGGAACATGTACCCGAGCACAGCAGGACGGTCTTTCAAAAAGTGCTTGGCGGCTGCTTCTTTGGAAATGGCGGTCTTTTTGTCCGGGAACGGAGCAGATGGCTTCGTAAAGGAGTTCATGTAATTCACGATTTCCCCAGTCTGTCCGTCTACGTTGACGAGGTAATTCTGGTCTGTAACAATCACGCCGTCATGCAGCGCGTAGAAGCTGAAGCTGTATGACGTTGCAGATGACATCCTGATCTCTTTTTGATCGATCTTCAGCTCTTTCACACTAGAGTCGAGGTACGGCTGTAAAAACTGCACCGCTTTTTCCTTGGCTTGCTCGTACGAAAGCTGGGCATTTGCCGGTTTGTTGCCATGCTGTATGGCATTGGCCATCTCGACTTTCCCGCGGACCTGGAAGCCGGTCACTTCGTTGTTGTTCGTATAGACTGTGATTCTTCCATCTCTTCCCTTGGACCTGTAAATCGTTTCCCCTTCCCCTTTCATTTCCGCCGGGGTATGCGTATCCGTCTCTAACGTGATTCCATCCATCTGGATTTGAAATTCTTCTGTCAGCACTCTCATAGCTTCATCGGCATTGCTGGCTGTGAGCTTTTTGCCGCCTGGCTTGACCGCAATGACATCCGAGTAACGGCTTTTAAGGGAAAAGGCACTCTCGATTTCTTCTCCTGTCACAGCATCCAAGTATCCGGTCGACTCTAGCGAGTATTTCAAAGCCGGCTTTCCTGTCTCCTTTTTATGCGCGGAATACGTAAGCTCCATGAGCGAAGCTACTTTCCCCGTCACTTCTTCTTTGGACATTACCTTTCCTGGCTTGGCAAACAAGGAAGAGGCTGCTCGGAGCGGGGCGCCTTCAAATGTGTTCACGTACATGACACTCGAACCGTTGACGCCAACGACATAACGATCGGTGAAAACAGGTATACCATGCTCATGGCGCGTGTAGGTAACAGCATCCCATTCACCTTTTGTTGTCTGAGTGGCTTTGTACTTTTTGAAATCATCTCCCAAGAGCTTTTGCAAAAATGCCGCAGATTTTTGTTTGGCCACCGCTTCCGATGGCTGATTGTTTTGCTTCTGCATTTCCTGTTCGTTTTCGTAGCTATGCAAGGCACCAGTTGTTGCATCCAAGCCCACCATGGCATACAGTTCCATCTTGTCTGGGGCTATTCTTTTGCCAAAGCGCAGCTCGTACACACCGTTTTTCGGCCCGTTCATCTTTTTGTCCATATTTTTTAATTCTGGCTGGATGGCGTAGAGCGTCTGGAGTGTTTTTTCTGCTGCAAGTGAGAGCTTCACCTGCCCTTGATTGTCCGCAGCTTGTACGGTCATTGTCGGGTGTTGCAGCCATAACGGAGTTGTCGCCAACAGGCTTGCCATTAATAACGTGCTTGCCAATTTCTTTGTATGTTTCACAGTTGTTCCCTCCCAAGGAATTTTGTGTTTGTTTTTTGTCCTATGTAATAGTCGGAAAAACCACTGGGAGGTTACAAAATAAAAAAACCACCCTTTCAGGTGGCGATTTTCATGACCCGTGAGCAGTAGATAGAGACTCATCTGGTGCCTCTGTATGAAAATGTTCTCCCCATTCTCGCAAATACTCAATGACAGGCCCCAAGCCTTGGCCCAGCTCGGTCAACTCGTACTCTACTTTTGGCGGAACGACCGGATACACTTCACGCTTGACGATCCCTGCTTCCTCCAACTCTCGCAATTGCTCTGCCAGCATTTTATGATTCACACCAATTATATTTTTCTTTAACTCTCCGTACCTTTTTTTCCCTTTGAACAGCTGACAAATGATTGATACCTTCCATCTTCCCGCAAAAACCGAGACGGCAAGCTCGATCGGGCAAGGATATTCCTTGCCATTTAATAGGTACCTCATCGCTGGTTTCTTCTTCATCCCACTCACTTCCCTTTTCGTAAGTATTAACCGAAAAAGTGCGTACTTACTTTTCTTTAGTGTATTCGGTATGCTCAGTTTTGTAAAACACTTTTAAGGGAGAGACCTCGTTGAGGAAATCACCCATTTTCTATCAACGGTTTCATAAACTTATGCGAAAGAAGGACTGACATCATGCGTAAAGATCAAATTATAGAAGCTTATCAATTCAGACATGCCTGCAAGGAGTTTGATGCAGCTAAAAAAATTACGGCTGAAGACTTTGACTTTATTATGGAGACAGCTCGCCTGTCGCCCAGCTCCTTTGGTTTTGAACCATGGAACTTCCTCGTGCTGCAAGATCCGACTCTTAGAGAGAAGCTGTTACCGGTAACATGGGGTGCGCAAAAGCAACTGCCGACCGCAAGCCATTTCGTCATCGTACTGGCGCGGACCAAACAAGAAATGGCCGCGGATTCCGAATATATCCAGCATATGATGAAAGACACGCAGGACTTGCCGGAAAACGTCGTACAACAAAAAGGCGCTGCTTACGATCACTTCCTGAAAAACGATTTCACCCTGTTTGAAGACGAGCGAGTCATGTTCGAATGGGCATCCAGACAGACCTATATCGCGCTTGGCAATATGATGACGTCTGCTGCGATGATCGGCATTGATTCCTGCCCTATTGAAGGCTTTGCAAAAGAAAAGGTCGAGGATATCCTTGCGGCGGAGGGGCTCCTCGACAGAGAGCGCTTCGGCGTCGCTTGCATGGTGGCTTTTGGCTACCGGAAAAATGAACCTCGTGTGAAAACCCGACAAGCGAAAGAAGAGATTATTCGTTTTATCGGGTAAAATTCAGGATTGGTTACACGTAAAAAGCATTCGTATTCCGAATGCTTTTTGGCGTTCATCTTGACAAAAAAAGTAGTCGCCCGCAAAAGCAAGCGACTCTCTTCCCTACCGATTTCCTTACTTATCCGTATACTGAAAACCTACGATGCGCCCTGCTTCATCCACGGAGATCGTGATTCCCTTGCCTGTGGCTGGACGGAACGTCACGTCTGCTGTCACAAAGCTATAGTCATAGTCTTCAAAACTGACACCGCCACCGCCCCGCTGCACCTTTGCCTCTACTTTATACTGGCTTGCTTGATCGCCCACCAGCTGTTTCAGGAAAGCGGCTGCTTTCTCTTTTGCCACCTTCTCGGCAGGGAGCTTTTTCGAAACCCAATCTGGATTTTGGATCATGACTTTGCCCAATTCGTTTGTACGGGCATCCATGATAACGTAAGCTTCTGCCCGAGGGGTCGGACTGTACACTCGTTTTTGTGCTTCAAGCATTTTCAAGAGTTGCCAGTTACCTTCGATGCCGTAATCATCATAATCGGAAAACTGTGCCGTGTCCGGGAAAAGCTTCGTCACCTCGGCTACTCCCTTTTCCACCTCAGGGGAAAACTTGCTCTGCTCCACACCTGCTGGAATGCTCACTTCGAATGTTTTCTCATCAAAGTCGGGTTGGAAATCCACCTTGTCTACGGTGTACGAAAATGCTTGTGCTTGATTGTGAGAGAAGGTGCGTTTGAGAAGCAGCCCTGTTTCTTTGTCGATCCACAGGTCATCCTGGTAATGATGAGGCTTGCCAATGATTTTTGCCTCTTCTTTTTTCGCGACGTGATACACAGCTCGATTCAACAGTTGTGCTTCCTTCACGGTGATCGCTACCTTCGAATCTGGCAGCGCCACTTTCAATCGACTTAGCTCTCGCTTCGTCTTGTTGATTTCATTATCGTATGTGCCAATCGTTGCGGAGTGGATAAATCCTCTGCCGCCTTCTTGATACGCTGCCACCTGTCCCGCCTTCCCTACGGCATGCTGAACCCTTTTCCCATCTGAGATTTCCTCTCTCCATTCTCCTTTGATCGTGTTATCCCATGTTTTTGCCTTTTGGGTCTGGGTGCCCTGCTTCACTTTCGATGTGTGCGTGGATTCGATGTACATGGAGACAGGCTGTTTTTTATCCATTTCTTTGACGAGCTGATCAAAAGTGATCGCTTGTGCTTTATTCGCAGCGGCTACCATGTTGGTTTGTGCCTGTGCGATCCCGAATGGGGATACTGCTGAGAGAAGGAGTGCTACCATGCTAACGGTAACAAGTGCTTGCTTTTTCATGTCAGTTCATCCTTTCGACTCGTTGATTGCTGTTCACTTGTTACGATCCTCCTCATGCACAGCTTGTGACACATCCCCCAGAAAAAATATATTTTTCAAATTCCTGTAACGTTTTCCTCCCCGGCAGGATCATCCCTTTTAGCAAATCGCTAGTATACATAGGGAGACAAACCACATGAAATTTCAAATGATCAACCACGCTTCGTTTCTATGGGAACACGATTCCATCAAATTATTGACCGATCCTTGGTTTACGGGAACTGCCTTTGATAACGGCTGGGGCTTATTAGCCAAAACCCGCTTCACATCTGAGGATTTTGCCGAGATTACGCATATATGGTTTTCTCATGAGCATCCAGATCATTTTCATCCACAGAGCCTGCGAACCATACCCGAGGAGTATCGCAAGCGAATTACGATCCTCTACCAGCAGTCAACCGATAAAAAAGTGATCGATTGGTGCCGTGCCTTTGGCTTTCAGCAAGTCATTGAGCTCTCCCCGGACAAATGGTACTCCTTGTCCGACGATATCTCTGTTTTATGTCGGCCGTTTCCTGTCGGCGATTCCTGGCTGTGCATCAAGACAGCTGATATGACAATCCTGAACCTGAACGATTGCGAGGTCAGCACCACACAAGAAGCCAAGGATATCCTGAACCGTGTTGGTGACATCGATCTAGTATGGACGCAATTCTCGTATGCGGGATGGGCTGGGAACAAGGAAGACTTCCTGCTCCGCAAAAAACGTGCTATGGAAAAGCTCGCCCGGGTGAAAAAACAGGTGGAAGTCCTTCAACCTCTCTACGTGATTCCCTTCGCCAGCTTCGCCTGGTTTTGTCACGACGAAAACTATTACATGAATGATGCGATCAATAAAGTAGACAGTGTGTACCGCCTATTGCGGGAGGAAACGGATGCCGAACCAATTATTTTGTACCCCGGGGATACGTGGACGCCACATGAAGCGCATGATCCTGCGAAGTCGCTCGCCCTCTACGCACGCGACTATGAGAAGATGGCTTCCTCTCCTCCTCTTCTTTCTTCGGTTAAAATCGAATGGGACATGCTACTCGAGGCAGGCTTGGACTTCAAGGAACAGATTCGAAAAAATAATCATTCGCTGTTTCTCTCTATCGTTAGGCCCGTTACCTTTTATTTGTCAGACTATCAAAAGACATTTCGCTTTTCCCTAGCAGATGGGTTGATCGAATCCCCATGCGATCCACTCGATTGTGATGTGGAGCTGTCATCTGAGGCTCTACATTATTGCTTCACCCATTTGTGGGGATGGAGTACGCTACGCATCAATGGCAGACTGCAAGCGCCAAAAGGTCGGAATGCCCGTTTCAAGCGCTTTGTCATGCTCGGTCATGTTGCACAGCTAAACAATTTCGGAATTTATATGGGGTGGAACGGGGCATTTTTGCGTTTTGCGTTAAATTATTTGAGAGAGAAGGTTCGCAACCGTTATATTACGACAAAAAATATATGAAAATAGGTAATTTTACTCATTTTACTACAGTTTAAATAGGTGTATTTTATCCTAGTTCCCTTGGGTATGTAAGAGAGGGTGGTATTATTCGAATATTCGCAATCAACCTCCCGTATTCCCAATATTATACACCTCATGATAGAATCGGAAAGGAAATTCCGCACATTTCCAATTATGTATAAAAAGGTGGATCAATTCAGATGAAAAAACTAGTATCCGTAGCTTTGCTGCTCTCCATGTTGGCTGTTTCTGCTTGTTCGAACAAACCAGCTGATACAAAGCCAGCTGAGCAAAATGCAGCACAAACCACAGAAGCTGCTAAAACAACTGAAGCTCCAAAAACAGATTCTGCTACACCAGCTCCAACTGCAACAACAAACGACAAGCTGGAAGCAAAAAAGGTTCTGAATGACAAAGTGGAAATCTTGATTCCAAAAGGCTTTACTGTCATGTCCGAAGAGATGGCAAAAACAAAATACCCGATGGAAAATCGTCCTACCCTGATTTATACCGATGAAAAAGGTTCCATTAACATTGCGTTTAGTCATACAGAAACTCCTATTCAGGAGGACAGCCTCATCAAAGACCTGAAGGACCCGATGAAACAAGCGTTTTCCAATATGTACAAAGATGCGACCTGGTATCGCGATGAAGTAATCCAAATCAACGGGAAAAACGTTGGTGTGTTCGAACTGCTGACTCCTGCTGCTGATACGAAAATTTACAACCTCATTTTCTTTACAGAGCTCGACGGCAAAATGCTGATGACCACTTTCAATTGCACCGAGGCACAAATGGAAGAGTGGAAGCCACTCGCACAAGAAATTTTGATGTCTTATAAAGTGCAATAAGGAAACAACGATTCCCTCTCATACAGAGTAAAAGCACCCGCCAATGGGTGCTTTTTTAGCTTTTCCTGTTTGCTCCATCCAACTCCTTTTTCCAACGAAGCAAAGCCTCCCGAGAAGGATACGGATTGGGAAACTGCAATGCTTGCTCAATAGATTGAAAAGCTTGAGCATGCATCCCTGCTTTTCTTTGCGCGTCTCCCAAGTAGTACCAATACTTCGCCAAATCGCTCCCTTCGAGGACAGACTCATAGTAGGCAACCATCTTCTGAAAATAATAGGGATAGACATCATCTGCGATTACCAGATTTCCTGCGTCCCACCTATACACCTCTACTTGAAACGCTTTTCCGCTATCATGTAGCCACAGCGCAAGCTCTGCGTAGCCATCCATTCCATTAACCCCTGGCATGTCCTCCACCTCAACCCTGCTTGTTCGTGTCTCTTGATGGAGCATGTGCATAAATCCATTCGCTGACCACTGCAAAATGTCTATGTTTGACCATACCCCGCCTATCTGCCACCCAATCAATAAGCTATTCATGTGGGCGTTGACAATCGGAGCAGCCACTAATTCGGAAACCGTATAGCCTTGTCCTTTGAAATTGCCGATTGGGTGCCAGCGATCCTCATCCTGCTTGGCGACCATGACGTACATTTCGCCCTTGTTGCGATAAACACAGGCAATCTCCTGATGATTATCTCCATCGAGATCAGCGACGATAACCGCTGGTTGATCGTGCGGCTTTGGCATGACCACTAGTTCTGACGTAGGAGGGATCAAGCTGTTTATGGCGCTCCAATGCTGCGTTCCGATTCGCTTCATATTGGTCTCACCCATCTTTCAAGTCTCAACAAAAATATATGCTCCTTTTTTCACCACATGCTCGCAGTATCCTCAATTGCACTTGTACGAAAATTTTATAGACATTATTACGAAATGTCTATTATAATCAAAACATCATTTTGATACGTTTGCATTCCCTTTGAAGGAGGCCTATCATGAATCAGTTTGAAAACAAAGTAGCGGTCATTACCGGAGCGGCCAGCGGTATCGGTCGTGCATTGGCAATGCGCTGTGCTGACGAGCAGATGAAGGTTGTTCTTGCCGATGTGGAAGTAGCAGCACTCCAAAGAGTGGAGCAGGAGTTAAAGACAGCAGGAGCAACTGTCCTCGCCGTTGTAACGGACGTTAGCAAAGAAACAGATATCCAGACGCTCGCACAAAAAACGCTAGACTCGTTTGGTTCTGTCCATCTATTGTTCAACAATGCAGGGGTTGGTGGAGGCTCGACAATCTGGCAAAGCACCCTCGCTGATTGGCAATGGGTCATGAATGTGAACTTGTGGGGGGCCATTCACGCTACAAAAATTTTCGTTCCCACGATGTTAAAACAAGGGACTGAATGCCACATCGTGAACACCGCCTCTCTGGCTGGCCTTGATACTGGACCTGGGAATAGCATTTATCGTGTAAGTAAGCATGCGTTAGTCAGTCTGTCGGAAACCCTCTACCACGAATTGAAAATGATCCAATCCAAAATCGGTGTTTCCGTTTTATGCCCCGGCTTTGTTCAGACGCAAATATGTGACGCCCATCGCAATCGGCCAGCCGAGTACAGCAAACCAGGAGATATCGTAGAGCCCTCACCAATGACTACCGCCATTGACCAGTTCATTCGTTCAGGTGTCGAGCAAGGAATTTCTCCAAAAGAGGTAGCTGACCACACCTTCCTGGCGATCAAGAGCAATCGCTTTTACATTCTGCCGGATCCCTCTTATAAAGAAACGTTGCGCCAGCGAATGGAAGATATTTTGAACCAGCATAACCCGACGTTCGTAATTCCCTCGCATATTTAACAAAAAGCCACGCTCTCAAAGGAACGTGGCTCTTGTATTAGCTATCTGTTAATTCTCGATCTCGCAAGGAAACCAAAATAACGAATCCAATCATCACTTCTGTTATGTTAAACGCTACCTGCTGACCATTCCATACTTGTGATTGCCACATAGCGAACCACTCTGCACCTACAATGGCAAATCCGAAAAACCAGATGCAAAAGGCAACCATGTAAGCGATGTACGCGAATGTTTTCGAGTTATTGAACGTTTTCGCATCCTTTTTTACATGACGCAGCATATTTCCTGTAGCGACCCAACCAAAAAGTGAGAATAATCCTTCCGCAATGATAATTCCGATATAAGCTATGGTGTGAGCAGTAGGATCAGTAATCGCTCTCCACATAAGTGCGTTCCCCTCAAACGTGGTATCCATGGACAGAACATGTTGAACAAATTGATAGTTGGATTGATAGTCCATAAGATTCCCTAAGAAAATGGATGTTCCAAATGCTGCGGATAATGCTACAACCAAAACCTTTACATATCGTAACGTCAAATTACTCAATGATGCTCACACCTCTTTTCCCTATTCCCTATACTGTCTTTACTCATTCTCGATCGGATTGACTCCCCCTTTCTCTTTGTAAGAAAAATCTATCTATTTTTATCACGAGTATTCATATCCATTAGATGGAAACCTAATCATACTCATTCGGAAATGGAACTTACCCATTCATGATTTTTACCCCATCCATGTTCAACAGTTTGGAACGGTTTTGTCACATGTATTTTTCTTAACAATGTTATGATGAAATGGACTCCCCCATATAACAAACAATGAATATGTGCAAGGTTGTGATTATCATTTGGAAGCCTGATCGGTCGAGCAGTCAAACTTTATACCACCAAATAGCCGATGAGATTGAACGCAGAATTTCATATGGAGAGTTCCCCCCTGGGAGCCTGCTCCCTTCTGAGAGAAAACTGGCTGAGCAATTAGGAGTAAACCGAAGCACTGTTATTCTGGCGTACGAGGAACTTCGGGCATTAGGCATCATTGAGAGCAGAACAGGAAGCGGTACTCGTGTGTGTAAAAATAAATGGGAGGCAACTCCGAAGCATACACCGAATTGGCATCGATATGTAGAAGGTGGTCAATTCCTCCCGAATTTGTCTTATCTGCGTCGGATCAGAGAAGCCTTGCAAAAAGACAGCAGCCTCATCGATTTTGCGAGTGGAGAATTGTCTTCCCAGCTCTCACCAAGCAAGGAGATCAGTACCCAGATGAAGGAAAACCCCTTCACCGAATATTTGGGATACGACAATCCGCAAGGCTTTACGCCATTGCGTGAAGAGCTGGTCTCGTATTTGTCACGATACCGCAATGTGCAGACAACGGACTCTTCCATTCTGATCACGTCGGGTTCTCAACAATCTTTGTATTTGATCACCCAGTGTCTGCTTGCACCCGGCGATGCAGTTGCCATCGAAGATCCCTCTTATTGTTATTCGTTGCCTATGTTTCAATCTGCTGGTCTTCGTCTGTTCCGCCTTCCCGTCAGCACTAACGGAATGAACCCAGAAGATATTCGCGTTTTGTATAAAAAGCATCGGATCAAGATGATCTTTATCAATCCTACTTTTCAAAACCCTACAGGGGTTTGTCTTGATCCCGCACGACGCGCGCAGCTGTTGGATGTAGCAAGCGAGCTCGGTCTTCCGATTGTAGAGGACGATCCTTTCAGTCTCACTTCCTATGACGGCAAGCCTCCACTGCCACTCAAATCATTGGATCAGCTTGGCTCCGTTCTCTACATCGGTTCCTTTTCCAAAATTGCTGCATCCGGCTTACGAGTCGGTTGGATGGTGGCCCCTCATTCCGTTGTCGAGCGTTTGGCAGATGCCCGCCAGCAGATGGATTTTGGCCTGAGCGTGGTGCCACAAAAAATCGCGGCCCAGTTTTTGCATTCTGATAACTTCCTGCCGCATTTAGAGCGGTTACGTATGCATTTACAGTACAGAAGAGATTTGCTTGTGGAGGCACTGCAAAAAGAGTTGCCCAATGAGCTTTCATTCACCATTCCCCAAGGCGGATTACACTTGTGGTGTAAAATTAACCTGGATGTAAACGACAACCAATTATTTGAAGAAGCCCTTCGCAGAGGCGTGGTTTTTGTGCCGGGGAGTGTGTATGGTTCAGACTCCGGCTACATTCGCTTTACCTTTGCGCGACCAAAAGAAGAGGAAATTACGCTTGGTGTCGCTAAATTTGCGGATGCCTTGAAGGCTGTTTTGTCATAACGATGGTTGTCCACGAATGATTGTCGTCGGGGGTTACATTCGGCTAATTATTAAATAGCTGCGTAGGTAGAAGCGCATTCCCCCTTTCGGGGAGTAGGCCGAAGCAGTAGGCCGAAGCGCAGACTGGAAATGCGCTTCTTCCCCCACCACAGCAACTTATAAAAGACGACCTCCACGGCTTTTATCAAGCAATGGAGGTCGTCTGCATTTTACAAAAGGACTTACTTCATCCATTTCACATTCTCTTTTTTCTCTTCATTTACCAACAATGTAAAAACATCCGGTCGCGAGTAATGTCCAACGACATCAAAATCGAATTGGCTATAAGCGATATCGCGCATGTCCAGATCAGCGTAGAGAATCTCCTCCCGACCAAAAACAGGCTCGACGATATAGTCACCCAATGGCCCTACAATCGCACTTCCACCTCTGCTCATCTCGTCTGGTGAAGAGATCAGATCGTCGTAGCAGGCCAAATCAGTCGGATACATATCTTTTGTTACGTACTGATTGCTCGATAAAACAAAGCATCTGCCCTCCAATGCGATATGCCGGATGGTAGCTTGCCACGCATCCCTCGCGTCTGCTGTAGGTGCGATGTAGATTTGAACGCCTTTTGCATACATCGCTGCTCGCGCTAGCGGCATATAATTTTCCCAACAAATCAGGGCCCCGATCTTACCGTAAGGAGTATCAAATACCGGCAAAGTACTTCCGTCCCCTTCGCCCCAAATCAACCGTTCGGATGCAGTCGGCTTCAGCTTGCGATGCACGCCGAGCAACTCACCATCTGGTCCGAAAAATAAGACGGAACAATATAAGGTGCCGCCGCTATTTTCATTGTCTCTCTCGATCACACCAATGACGAGATACACGCCAGCCTTGCGCGCTGCCTCCCCGAGCCTGTCTGTCTCTTCACTCGGGACGACAATCGAATTGTCCCAATAACGAAACCAGTCTTTACGCCCCTCAGCGGAACGACTGCCTACTTTTGCTCCAAAAGCAAGGCCTCTCGGATACGCAGGGATAAAAGCTTCGGGAAAAACGACGATTTTCGCTCCTTTTTCGCCTGCTTCCAATGTCAGTGAAACTGCCTTCTCCGTACTTCCCTCTCGATCCATTATGACCGAAGCAGCTTGAACAACGGCTACTCGTACGTTATGTTGCTGGATTGACATGTTACATCCCTCCCAAATAGAGCATCTGCCTTGCTTTCCTATTATTCGGCGTACCCGACTGGCTCCCCTACTCCTGCAACGCTTTTATATCCTCGATAATTTGATTGTAAGGCACGTCCGTCATTCCTTCATAACGGTTAACCACTGTTCCCTTTTGATCGACCAAGTATAAAAACGTGTCGTGGATGATTTGATCGGAATTAGGGTCCTTTTCTATCGGAGTCTTGAATGATTTGAGAATAAATGTTTTGATCTCTTCAAATCCATAGCCAGTCAATGCATGCCAATTGGAGAAATCCGCATTGAATTTACCCAGATAGGACTTCAATGCCTCTGGCGTATCTCTTTCTGGATCAACCGAGAAAGAAACAAACTCCACATCCACACCAGCTTCTTTTGCTTTTTTCTGCAATTCAGCCATGTTTGCTGTCATCGTAGGACAAACGGTTCCGCAATACGTAAAGACAAAGTTAGCAACCCATACCTTATTTTCCAGATCTTTTGATGAAAAAGGCTTCCCTTCCTGATCCGTATAAGCAAATTCATTGACCGGATAGTTGTAATCATATCTTGCTGGACCACACGCAGTTACCAAAACCATCAGGATACTGAGCATGATCAACCAAGCTGTTTTTTTCATTGTACCACCCCTCTCCTATTCTTTTTTCTCAGAGAGCCACTTCGCTAACTGGCCGATTTCTTCTGGGCTGAGTACATTTTCATAACCAGGCATGCCATTTGCGCCGGCCGTAATGATTTCAACGAGTTTTTCCTCCGTCATTTTCGAGCCAACTTGCTGCAAGCTTGGACCCACCCTACCGGATAAATCGTTACCGTGGCAGCTCATGCAATTATTTTTGTATAGCTTCATCGCACTTTTATCTGCATCTGCAACTTCTGTTTGCCCTTCCGTCGCGCCATTGCTGCATGCAGATGCAACCAGGAACAGCGAACCAATGAAGAGATACTTGATGGCTTTCACAGAACCCCCCTACCTTTCCTACGGGAAAACCGTTACCTTACAAAAAGGGACGGCCTGCTGTATCCGCTAGACCAAGAATCAGGGCGTACAGCAGTACGCCCCCGATTAAATTCGCTCATGATTATAGCGCGACCATGTTGTACATCATGATCCAGATAGAGCCGATCACGATGAGGAATACGATAAACAACCCGAGTAAGAGCGACATCAAGTTGTAGCGTGGTTTATCCTCTTCTTTCAGGTGCATGAAGAAGAATAACTGGACAATAAACTGGAACAGAGCCGCTCCTAAATAGATGATGAGTCGCTTATCACTATCCAGCCAACCGTTTTCTAGTGCCATAATAGGAATGATTGTGAATACAAGCGACAAGACGAAACCAATCACATACGATTTCAAAGAACCATGACCGCCGTGTTGTTCTGTCGTGCCATGCACAGATTGCTTGCTCAATTAATTCACCCCCATCACATACACGATGGTGAAGACGAAAATCCAGACCACATCAAGGAAATGCCAGAACAAGCTGATGATGTTAACTTTTCGTTTCGTTACGGGTGTAATCCCGTGCTTCGCGATTTGCATGATGACGATGATCATCCACCCCATACCGAGCGTCACGTGCAAACCATGCGTTCCTACCAATGTGTAAAAGGCAGTCAGGAATGCGCTCGTTCCAATCGTTGCCCCTTCACTAACCATATGAATGAACTCGTTGATTTCCAGGAACAAGAAGGATGCTCCCAAAAATATGGTAACTCCCAGCCAGTTCATCAAAGCAAGACGATTTCCCTTATTCATAGCGAGAATCGCAAGACCGCTCGTAAAGCTACTGGTCAGCAAAATAAACGTACTCGCGTAAATCCCATTCATCTGGAACAGATCTTTTGGACCTGGACCACCATCCGTGCTCCCTTGCAGTACGATATAAGTCGCAAACAAGGTAGCGAACAAGATGACATCCGTCATGAGGTAGATCCAAAAGGCAAACGTGCGCAATTCCTCTTGGTCTGGATGATGATCATGATGTCCAGCATTCACATTAGCCATTACGTAATCACCCTCCCTGCTTCCGCCTCTGTACGTTTAATCTCTTCCACCGTGACGTAGTAGTCCGTGTCGTAGTTAAACGAGTGAACAACCATACATGCAATCACACTGATAAACCCTGGTACAGCCATCCATAACCAATCAAAAATCAAACCGAATCCGACAAAGAACCAGAACATGGACATCACAATCGGAATACCGGAGTTTTTCGGCATATGAATCGGTTCCAGTTCTACTTTCGCCGGCTTTTCCAAGCCTTGCTCGATGCGCAGCTTTCTTTCATGCCAATCATCTTGAGACGTTACCTGCGGCATGACGGCAAAGTTATAGAACGGAGCGGGAGAAGGAATCGACCACTCCAATGTACGAGCATTCCACGGGTCGCCTGTTGTATCTCTCTTCATGTGTTTGATGCTGTGTGCAATATCCCAAATTTGGACAAGGAATGCAGCACCCATGATTACGGCACCAATCGTAGATACCAGGTTCATTTCGAACCAGCCTTTGTCCCAGCCGTACGTGTAAAGACGACGTGTCATCCCCATCAAGCCCAATGCGTATTGTGGCATGAAGCACAGGTAGAACCCGATGTTCCACAGCCAGAAAGCCCAACGGCCAATCCGCTCATTCAGCTTGAAGCCAAAAATTTTCGGCCACCAGTAGTACAAGCCAGCGAAGAATCCAAACACGACACCCGCAATAATTACTTGGTGGAAGTGTGCAATGAGGAAGTAGCTGTTGTGATATTGAAAGTCAGCAGGTGCCACTGAGAGAAGTACACCCGTCATCCCACCAATGACGAAGTTCGGGATAATCCCGACCGTCCACAGCATCGGCGTCTCGAACGTAATTTTTCCTCGGAACATCGTAAACAGCCAGTTAAACACTTTTACACCAGTCGGAATCGCAATCAACATCGTCGTGACGGCGAAGAATGCATTGACGTCCGCACCGGAGCCCATTGTGAAGAAATGATGCGCCCATACGAGGAACGAGAGAACGCTAATGATGATCATGGCGAATACCATGGATTTGTAGCCAAACAGCTTTTTGCGTGAGAACGTCGCAACGATCTCGGAGAAAATCCCGAACGCTGGCAAAACGATAATGTAAACCTCCGGGTGACCCCACATCCAAATCAGGTTGATGTACATCATCGGATTACCGCCGCCATCCAAGGTGAAGAAGTGCCCACCCAAATAGCGGTCGATAAACAGCAGTGCCAATGTTACCGTCAAGATTGGGAATGCGAAAACGATTGCGATACAACTCGACAAAACTGACCAGGAAAACATCGGCATTTTCATCAAAGTCATACCTGGAGCACGCACTTTCAAGATCGTGACGATAAAGTTAATCCCGGTCATCAAACTACCAATACCTGAGATCTGAATCCCCCAAATGTAGAAATCCTGACCCGGTCCCGGGTTAAAGGCTAGCTCCGAATACGGCGGATAAGCCAGCCAACCTGCATCAGGAGAACCCCCAATGACGAAGGACAAGTTAAACAGCATCGCCCCTGAGAAAAACAGCCAGAAGCTGAGCGCATTCAAAAACGGAAAGGCTACGTCACGTGCACCGAGTTGCAGCGGCACGATAACATTGAACAATCCAAACATAAGCGGCATCGCCATAAACAGAATCATAATGACGCCATGCGTCGTAAAAATCTGGTTGTAGTGATCCCCACTCAAAAACTGCATCTCAGGCATGACGAGCTGTGCCCGCATCAGGAGAGCATCTACCCCTCCTCGAAACAGCATGAGAACGGAAGCGAGAATGTACATAATACCGATCTTTTTGTGATCGACAGTTGTCAGCCATTCGCGCCAGAGCCATCCCCATTTTTTAAAGTAAGTCAGCACTGATACGATTGCGATGATACTGAGCACAATGCTGACGTCCGCACCGTAAATAAGTGGATCGCCTGTTACGAAAAATTCAGAGGCGAATTCTTTCACACTCTCCCACATCGTTGTTTCTCTCCTCCCTCTTCCAATTCAACCGACTATTCTTTCACCCTCGCTGGCGGTTGCACTCTCGTAGATAAGCCGTGATTGTGTGAAGCAGCGTACTTGGTCACAGTCATCTCGTACAACCCTTCAGGGAAAGCGGAGAAATAACGCACATCCGATGTTCCTTGTTTAGTCAGCTCTTTGTAACCATCCAACGTCAGCTCAGGGGAAGTATGTTTCACCTGATTCACCCATTGATCAAAGTCTTCTTGGGAAGTCGCATTCGCCGTGAAAAACATCTTCGCAAATTCTTTTCCGGTAAAGTTCGCACCTGATCCCATGTATTCACCCTGTTCATCTGCTTGCAGGTAGAGAGTCATAGACATGCCAGACATGGCATAAATCTGACCGCCTAGCTGTGGAATCCAGAATGAATTCATCGGAGCGTCAGATGTCACTTCGAAACGTACCGGCACATCCTCTGGGAACTGCACATAGTTCACAGTGGCAATGCCTTGTTCAGGATATTGGAACAGCCACTTCCAATCCAAATTCGTCACTTGAATCGTGATCGGTTTCTTTTCGGATTCCAACGGCTTGGATGGCTCCAACGAATAGGTGTACCGAACTGTCACGATCCCAATTAACGTAATAATGATGATGGGAATGCCCCACCAAATGATTTCCAGTTTCGTACTGTGTTCCCAATCAGGCGTGTACTTCGCCTTTCTTCCTTTTCTGTCACGGTATCGCCATACAATGACAAAAGTAAGAATTAGTACAGGAACAATCACGATTAGCGTTAAAAGCGTGGATAAAATCATTAAGTCCTTTTGCTGTTCACCAATGGGTCCTTTCGGATCGAGCACGATATAGTTATCAGCGCAACCGGTCGTCAAGAACAGCAGGATGAACATGAACAAAAATGACATACAGCGTACTGTCTTGGACGTCTTCATGTCCTTGTCCTCATCTCCTATCACCATGCACGGGGTACTATTGAAACAAGTCTTACTCTAAAGCCGGACCGATGGAGTGTCACCAGCCAATGACAAAGTGGATCAACCAGCCATGTTCAAGAATCCGCTGCATTTTGGACACTTTTTAGACATAAAAAGAAAAAGACCACCCCAAGGCGGCCCTTCCTCCTATTATTTGGTTATTCCTTGATGACACGTATGGTCTGTAGCGTGGGGTCTTCGAAGCCCTGAACAGGCAAACCTGCCTCGATGTTTTTCTTCGTATAGATGAGGTTCTCTTCCGAAATGATTTCCCCCGGGATAAAGATCGGAATACCTGGTGGATATACCATGACAAACTCCGCGATAATTCTTCCCACGGATTGTTCGACGGGAATCATCTCTGTCGGTGCGTAAAATGCATCGCGTGGGGTGACAGCGAGTACCGGTATTTTGGGAAGCTGCATTTTCGGGCGAGCTTTTCTGTTTCCTTGATCCTCGGACCCGGCAGCCAGCTCCTCCAAGGCATAGACAAGGATTTGCAAATCTTCTTTCGTATCACTTGGTGTGATAATGCACACGATGTTGTACAGGTCAGATAGCTCTACCTCTATGTTATAGCGATCGCGGAGCCATTTTTCAGCTTCATATCCCGTAATGCCGAGGTCTTTTACCGAGATGACCAGCTTGGTCGGATCATGAGCAAACGCTCCATTTGTCCCGATAATTTCTCTCCCAATGCAGTACAAATGATTAATTTTATTGATTTGTGCCCGTGCTTCATTTGCCAATTGAATCGTTTGATCCAATAGCGTTTTCCCCGATGTAACCAACCGCTTTCTCGCCACATCGAGCGAAGCAAGCAGTAAATAGGAAGTGGATGTCGTCGTGAGCATGCTATAGATAGCTTGTACACGCTGAATCGAAACGAGATTTCCCTGAATGTTCAACAACGAACTTTGCGTTAGGGAGCCTCCTAATTTATGCATACTGCTTGCTGCCATATCTGCACCAGCTTGCATCGCCGATAGTGGGAGCTTGGGATGGAAGTGAACATGTGAGCCATGCGCTTCATCTACGAGTACAGGCACCCCTCTGGCATGCGCAACTTGAACGATGCCCTTCAAGTCACCAGCAATTCCGAAATAGGTCGGGTTGATGACGAGAACTGCCTTTGCATCAGGATGTTGTTCCAATGCTTTTTCCACAGCTTGTGGTGTAATTCCATGTGAGATCCCGAAGACAGGGTCTATTTCTGGATGTAAAAAGATAGGAGTCGCACCGGATAAAACAATTCCGCTCATGATAGATTTGTGTACATTCCGTGGCACGATGATCTTATCGCCGGGATTACAAACCGCCATAATCATGGTCATGATGACTCCGCTCGTACCTTGAACAGAAAATATGGTGTGATCAGCGCCAAAGGCTTCAGCAGCCAACTCCTGCGCTTGTTTGATAATCCCTTTTGGTTGATGCAAATCGTCCAATGGTTCAATGTTAATCAAATCGATGGAAAGTGCATTTTTTCCCATGAACCATCGAAATTCAGGATCCATCCCTTTCCCTTTTTTATGACCTGGTATATGGAATTGGATTGGATTCTTCTGGGCATGCTTTCTCAGCCCGTTAAAGAGCGGCGTTTGCCCTTGAATCAACATTTTTCCCACCTCACTATCCTTCCGTGTTGTTTGAATGAGTGATGTTTCTGGGCTGATTATAAAGGAAGCGGCTCCTTCCTTCATGATCCAATCTTGACTTTTATGAACCATCCAATTTGTGCCCTTCCTCGTAATTGGTCTGTTTCATCTTTCGTAAATTGGCTGGTTACAGTGCCGGAGATTTCCCTTACAGTGTTGCTACCATGAAGTTTTGGAGGCTATATAGATGAAACAGCTGCCCACGATCCCATCACGCAAAACACTAGAAAAGATACAATCCTATCAACCTGGAATGCCGATTTGGGAGATAAAAAAAATGTACGGACTCTCTTCTATCATGAAATTAGCCTCAAATGAAAATCCACTCGGCCCATCCCCCAAGATCATCCGCGCCATTCTCGGTGCGCTCCCGGAGCTGCATCGTTACCCGGATGCCCATGCAACGACGCTGAAAGAGCATTTGGCAGATCATCTTGAGTTAAGTCCGGAGCAATTAATCATCACGAATGGCGGCGACGAACTGATCAAGCTCATCTCCGAGACCTATCTGGAGCCCGAGGACGAAATCGTCGTGACTTCGCCGACCTTTTCTGAATATGAATTCGGCGCGCATCTCATGGGAGCTGTCATCAAAACGGTTCCGCTTGATACCGATTACGCATTCAACGTCTCAGCAATTTTGGCAGCGATCACAGATCGAACAAAGCTTGTCTACCTTTGTTCCCCAAATAACCCGACAGGCACCTATTTGACTCATCAGGACTTGACGGCATTGCTAGACCAATTGCCAGATGAGGTGCTTATTGTACTCGACGCTGCTTACAGTCACTATGCAACGGCTGACGATTACACAACAGGTATTGAATTTGTCCGCCAAGGATACCCTGTTCTCGTCTTGCAAACCTTCTCGAAAATTTACGCGCTTGCAGGTATTCGCATCGGATTTGGTGTCGCTCACCCCTCGGTGATCCAAAAAATCCTGAAAGTAAAAGAACCGTTTAACGTCAATTCCTTGGCACAAATAGCCGCCATTACCGCTCTTGGAGACGTAGAGCATTTTGAAAAATCCCTCACAGAAAACACCAAAGGCCGCAAGCAGCTCTACGATGCATTCGATGAAATGAATATTCCTTACACCGTGAGTATGTCTAATTTTATCTTGGCAAAATTCGGGCCAAATGCGGGTAGGATTTATCAAGAGTTGCTGGAAAGAGGAATCATTTTGCGGTACGGAGAGACCTGGGGGTTACCGGAGCATATTCGAATCAGTGTAGGTACGCTGGAAGAAAATCAAATTCTCATCCAAAACCTCCGTGAGCTATTGCCTATCGCAGGAAAATGAACAAAAAACACCGGCTAGAAAATGTCCGGTGTTTTTTCTTTTGCAAAGTGTTTATGAAGCTGAATTCCCCTTGTGTTTACCCGTCGCCAATACTATACTGAATGCAAATTCCCCAGTCATTTCCACCGGCAGGAATGACTGAAATTTCATAACTTCACGAAAGCTTGCATTCAATAGAAAGGTGGATCAGATGTCACTCAAACCTGAAAATTTACAAAGCTACATCGACTCCCCAGATAAACAGCAACGACTATACAAACGAACGCTCTGGATTGTCGTCATCTCACAAATTTTCGGCGGTGCAGGACTTGCGGCAGGTGTCACCGTAGGGGCTCTCCTCGCCCAGGATATGCTGGGTTCGGAAAGTCTCGCGGGCATCCCTTCCGCATTGCTCACGCTTGGCTCTGCTGTGGCTGCATTGCTGGTGGGTCGGCTCTCTCAACGCTTTGGACGCCGTTTGGGGCTCGCTAGCGGCTTCTTAGCCGGAGGGATTGGCGCAATTGGGGTGGTTATCGCAGCTGTCGCAAACAGTATTGTCCTTCTGTTTGCTTCCTTAATTCTGTATGGGGCTGGCACCGCTACTAACCTGCAGGCCCGCTATGCAGGCACAGACTTGGCAAAGCCTAAACAGCGCGCGACTGCCGTGAGTATTGCCATGGTCTCCACTACATTCGGGGCTGTTGCAGGACCAAACCTGGTGGAAGTCATGGGACGATTCGCTACTTCCATCGGTGTCCCCGCACTTGCTGGTCCTTTCATCTTGGGTGCCGCTGCCTTCATCCTCGCAGCTCTCGTATTTTGGGTACTGCTTCGTCCGGACCCGTTCATCGTTTCGAAAGCAATCGCCGAAGCGAAACAGGTGGATCAGAGCTCCCCATCCTATCTGAATGAGAACCAGCTTGCAAGCAACAACCGGGGAATCATCGTGGGAGCCACCGTCATGATTTTGACGCAGATCGTCATGGTCGCCATTATGACAATGACACCTGTACATATGAAGCATCACGGACATGGTCTCTCTGAAGTAGGCATCGTCATCGGTTTTCATATCGGTGCGATGTACCTCCCTTCGCTCTTGACAGGTGTTCTCGTTGACAAGATCGGTCGCTCCACCATGGCCTATGCTTCTGGTGTCATACTGCTTGCAGCCAGCCTGACTGCAGCTTTTGCGCCAGTCGATTCGATGCCGCTACTCATCACCGCTCTTGTGCTGCTCGGACTGGGATGGAATTTTGGACTAATTAGCGGCACAGCGCTCATCGTGGATGCAACGCAGCCCGCCACTCGTGCGAAAACGCAGGGAACAGTTGATGTCTTGATTGCCTTGGCTGGCGCATCCGGTGGTGCCCTGTCCGGTATGGTCGTCGCCAATGCCAGCTTCGCAACGCTTTCCCTTGCTGGAGGCGCATTATCGCTGTTGCTAGTCCCTGTCCTGATATGGTCCCACAGAAAGAGCAAACACCGTGTAGAGATCTCCCAAAACTAAAGCCACCCTCATCAGGTGGCTTTTTCTCTATTCCAAGTACCTCAAAACAAAAAATAACACTGCTCACAGGCAGTGTCATTTTCCTCCAACCACTTTATTATCATGTCGCTCATTTGGACTATGCTCATCTACAATCTGTTTTAAGCTAGCGAAGCCAGGAGTAAATTTGCTGTTGGGAATCTTCTTCTTGGAAGAGAGATTTTTCGAGTAAACAGCAGTTTCGTTGCCTCTTTTCGCGAAGAACTCAGCTAATTTCATCGTATCCCACTCCTAACTAGCTCTCTTTAAGGTTTTGACCTTGTTCACAAACTTGGTAACAAATCCTAATAATAACATATACGTAGTCAACCGCTCGAACTCCTGCATATTTTCGGGAGTAAATGTGTCATTCTTGTAAACAGCGACCGCAAATCCAAGCCTGAACTTGCCAAAATTTTTTACAATGGCAAATTGTTCAATGTCCGTGTTTTGAATACGTCCCTTTACTTGTTTATCGGCAATTCTGCAATCCTCTTGAAGCATGGAAGACAGTAGTAGCGTACGTACGGTGTCAAAATCTTTCAACTCGGTTAAGTAAAACACTTCAAACTGCTTGTCATTATTCGTAGGGACGATCCAATAGCAGCATAGCTCGTCCGGTTTCAATCCATAAATCGTCTTTACTTCCATTTCAAATGCCTTCATAAAAGTGATCGCATTCGCATTAATAATAGCTGATGACTGACCACTTCCATCCAAGCTGTAAATCGCATTGGCCAATTCTTTCTCACAATACTTCACTTCCATCTGGAACTCGATCTCGTTTCCTCTAACCTTGTTGCAGATGAACAAAACGATGAATATCATTCCCGCCAAAATAGCGGAATACAAGATAGACAAGCCTAGAACAGAGCCTAACGAAGCTAGTTTGTTTTCCTCATGTGGCGGTGCTAGGATAAACAGCCATTCGATCGGTTGAAACATCCACTTATGTATGACTGCTATCAAATCTGGCAGCAAACCTTTCAACAATTCAAATACGAGCCATGAGACCAGAACGAACAAGATGCCAAGAACAGAAAACACGATCTTTACATGGCTCTGC
Organism: Brevibacillus brevis; assembly: GCF_022026395.1. Taxonomy (NCBI): domain Bacteria; kingdom Bacillati; phylum Bacillota; class Bacilli; order Caryophanales; family Paenibacillaceae; genus Brevibacillus; species Brevibacillus brevis. Next base: position 5,370,700 of record NZ_CP041767.1, read on the forward strand.
ACGAGATTCTTTAGCACCTGTAAACCTCTCCTTCTGGTAAAGTTTTACATTATTTTAACATTTTATTCAGATTCTACAAATAGGAAAAAACTACCTACATTTAGGTAGTTTTTTAGGCGTTTCTATCGTAATCGTACTGACTTTTTGATTACCTATGTACTGTATCGTCTGCTGTACAATCTTGCTGTTTTCTTCGATTCTCTTTAACGGTTTAAATGAACTCAACAATTGCATATTCCCCCTATCGGTATACTGGGTGTACTTCGTAGCAGAACGCTCCTTTATTGGTCTGCCCATTTTTCACCTCTATCAAACACGAAATGCTCATCATGGCCTTCATCCGTCTTGGTAATACCCCATACATTATGCCGTTCTGATTTTGTTTAGACCCCTCTTCTGGGTGCTGCTTTTCCACTGTTAGTGACGGTTTTGTTACAGACAATGTTGCTCCCATTGTCACAATTGACATCCACAATCCTTGCCATAATAAAGGATAATCCAAGCGAAAAGGAGTTAGTCAGAATGAATTCAATAAGAGCGAAGAATGAAACCATTCTTTCCTACATCATTGCCATCGCGCGGATTTTCGATAGATCAAGTAGACTTGCCCTACCTCGAACCATCCCATGCCACTGGCTTATTACCTCTGGTCACGAATGCGGTTGAATGGTTTTTTCATGCTTGGCGTTCTCGCCTTCAAACTGAATGGCGGCCTGGAGAAGAAAGTGAAGATACCGTATCAGTATATGCTCGTGTTCTTGATTGTGACTTTCGCATGGATTGGTTTATGTTGGATGCTGATTACCCACAGTTAGTAGCTATTCCCATTCTCGTCGTTGTCTATGAATCTCTTCACAAGCCTCTATACAAAAAGCGGGAGAGAAAAAGTCCCCCGAGAATTAGCCCATAACATTAAAGCCACCCGCCAGGGGTGGCTTTTTTATCCTTACTTCGCCTTTGGGGTTACCTTTTCCACTTTGTTTTCGCCTATCTTCACTTTGAATATATCTTGTTCATCGTAAAAAAAGATGAAATCTTCCACCACGTACAATCGGTGTACGTTATTGGGGTCCCCTTCAGTAAGACTACCACTTTTGATAACTGTTTTCGAACTGCCATCTGTCTTTATTTTAAAGAGCTCCATCGTATCTTCATACGTATAACTGATCTCGTAATTGGGCATCTCAAGCTGATAGATTTCTTTCAAGGGCTTATTGCGCGTATAGTAAATCCAGTCACCTACAACATTCAGATTATGGGCCCAATCACTGCTCAACTTTTGAAGAGAGCTTCCATCCTTTTTGATTTTGTATAAGCCATCGTTGTTATAAAAAATCCACTCTCCTTGAACGGCGACAAAGCTTCGGTGTGAATTGATATTGACAGGATCGCTGCCAAAAACGTTTATCACTGGTTTTTTTGTGGGCGCAGTCTCCATTGTTTGCTGATTACCAAAGCCAAGAACTACAATCAGGCATACTGTCATCACAATGGAAATCATCCATTTCCCTTTATGTTGCATCATGCATCGCTCCCGTTCATGGCCTAATAAAGTACATCCGGCAACACTGATTTATATGTACCAAAACGAATTCGTTTTGTCTGTCTTAATTTGGATTATCTAGAAAAACTAAGAAGCCACCCGTCATAGGTGGCTCTTTCTCTCTATGCTAAAGGGAAATGACACGCGACCTGCCGATCCTGCCCAACCTCTATGAGCTCGGGAATCTCCTTGCTGCATCTCTCCTGCGCCATTGGACAACGAGGATGAAAACGACAACCTGACGGCGGATTGGCCGGAGATGGTACATCCCCTTGCAGGACGATCCGCTCTTGTCGCCGATGCGGAGTAGGCTTCGGAATCGCCGACAACAATGCCGCTGTATACGGATGCAGTGGCTGTGCAAACAAGTCATCCGTTCGTGCAATCTCCACCATTTTCCCCAAGTACATCACGCCTACCCGATCAGAAATATGGCGTACCACATTCAGACCATGCGCGATAAATAGATAGGTCAGCCCCATCTCTTTTTGTAATTTCATCATCAGGTTCAAAACCTGTGACTGTACGGACACGTCCAGCGCAGAAACAGCTTCGTCCGCCACAATAAACCGTGGTGAGAGTGCAATCGACCGCGCAATCCCGATCCGTTGCCGCTGTCCGCCGGAAAACTCATGCGGATACCGATTCCGTCTCGAAGGATCGAGGCCCACCAGACTCATCAGCTCGACTACCCGTTCATCCATTTCCTTTGCAGATGCGCGCAGATGAACCCGCAACGGCTCTCCAATAATATCGCTTACCAAAAATCGTGGATTCAACGAACCAAACGGGTCTTGAAAAATAATCTGCATATCCCGTCTCAGCTTCAAATTCTCTTGTCTGTTCACCTGATGGATATTGGTTCCGTCAAACAGCACTTCTCCGCTCGTCGCCCTTTGCAAATTCAACACGACACGCCCCAGTGTCGACTTCCCGCAACCGGATTCTCCTACGAGCCCAAATGTCTCCCCTGCCCGAATTCCGAAAGACACATCATCTACGGCTTTTACATGACCAACGACACGGCTCAACAAGCCCGCCTTAATTGGAAAATACTTTTTGATATGTTTGGCTTCGATCAAATATTCCCGGTTCATTGGCGGTTCACCTCTGCTTTGCTTCCAGCGACTGAATTTGCACGCTGATTTATTCTGAAGTGATTGCTGACATCTTCGTTCAACCAGCAAGCCACTTGTTGTCCCGTAACAACCTCGCGCAAAATTGGCTCCTCTTTTCGGCATTTGTCAATCGCATGCGGACAACGCGGGTGAAAACGGCAGCCCGTCGGCAATTGGGTAATGCTCGGGATAGTGCCTTGGATGGTGTACAATTCTCCGCCGCGCTCCCCTTCAAATCCGGGAATGGACTGCAGCAAGCCAATCGTGTAAGGATGCCGGGGCTCGTCAAATATCCGTTCGACCGTTCCCTCCTCCACAATCGTTCCCGCATACATCACCGCGATACGATCCGCCATCTCTGCTGCTACCCCCATGTCATGGGTGATCAGCAAAATCGACATACCCAATTCCTTTTGCAGCCGTCTGAGCAAATCCAAAATTTGCGCCTGAACCGTTACATCAAGAGCAGTAGTTGGCTCGTCTGCTATCAGCATTTCCGGGTTGCAGGCCAAGGCCATCGCGATGACAACACGCTGGCACATCCCTCCAGACATTTCGTGCGGGTACTGTTTCACTCGTACTTCTGGCGCCGGAATACCAACCAGACGAAGCATCTCGATCGCTTTTTTGAACGCATCTGTCTGGTTCATGTTTTGATGCAGCATCAAGCTCTCCGCAATTTGATCGCCTACCGTAAATACCGGATTGAGAGCCGACATCGGGTCTTGGAAGATCATCGCAATTTTGTTTCCGCGAATGTTCATCATTTCATCCAAATCCTTTGCCGCCAGATCCTGTCCGTGAAACATGACATTCCCACTCTGAATAAATCCGCCCGCATAATCAATCAGTCGCATGACTGCAAGTGACGTCACACTCTTTCCACTGCCGGATTCCCCTACCAAGCACACCGTCTGTCCTTTGCCAACGTTGATGCTCACTCGAGCCGTGGCCTTGACCGTGCCGTCATCCGTAAAGAAGCAAGTGGTCAAATTTTTTATTTCGAGGATGTTGCGTTCCACTTGTTCAGCCTCCTTTTCGGGTTCTTCTTTTTCTTCCTTGGGTCAAATGCATCGCGGATGCCGTCTCCGACGAAGTTAACCGCTAGCACTACGAGCAAAATACAAAGACCGGGATAAAGTGCTTGCAAAGGATCGACCAGCATGAATTCCTGTGCCTTGCTCAACATTAATCCCCAGCTTGTTTCTGGCGGTTGAATTCCCAAGCCTAAATAAGAGAGACCGGACTCTGACAGAATGGCCGAACCAACCATGAGAGTCGCGTACACAATAATCGGGGCCATTGCATTGCGTACCAGGTGACGCGTAATAATGCCCCAGTGTGATACGCCGATCGCTCTCGCCGCTTCCACATACTGCATTTCCCGTAGCTGCAAGAACTGCCCGCGCACTAGGCGTGCCACACTTGTCCAGCTCGTCAGCGACAAAATCAGGATCATATAGACAAATTCCGCTCCGAAGAGAGCCAAAACCAGAATGTTAAAAAACAGACTCGGAATGGAATTCATCACGTCCACGAGACGCATGAAGCAGGTATCAATCCAGCCGCCAAAATAACCAGAAATCGCTCCAATCAGCGTCCCGATGACGACCGCAGCAAAAGCAACGCTGAAGCCGACCAGCATAGACACCCGGCTGCTATGAATGAGGCGGGACAAAATATCACGACCGAGCTCGTCCGTTCCGAGCACATGCCCTTCTGTTCCAGGAGGCAGGTTGGTAATCATAAAGTCAACCTTTGCCGGATCATGCGGTGCAACCCAATCGGCAAACACAGCAATCCCAATAAAAAACAGGAGCACGATCAAGCCACTAACAGCATACGGATTGCGCATGAATTTTCTGCCCGCAGTTGTCCATAGCCCAGGAGGCTTTTCGCCAGCAGGGTTTGTTGGAAGCTGTCCACCCGGTCGATTCGTTTCAACAACAGTGTCATCTTGAAGCTGTACTTGACTCATGCTGCCCTGCCTCCTTTGCGTCCAAGCTGCACTCGTGGATCAACCAGTGCGTAGATTAAATCGGCTAGCAGGTTTCCGATAATCACCATCAGTGAAATCAGCAACGTGATCGACATCAGCACAGAATACTCACGGGCTACAGCCATTTCGACAAACAGACGGCCCATGCCTGGCCAGTTAAATACACTCTCTGTCAATGCTGCGCCTGCTACCAGAGTCGGCAAATCCAATCCGATGATCGTCACGACAGGGATCAATGCGTTCCGCAGAGCATGGCGGAAAATCACGCGTCTTTCCTTCATTCCTTTGGCACGCGCCGTCCGAATATAGTCCTGCTCCAAAACCTCCAGCATACTGGCGCGCGTATATTTGACATAGGCTGCGATGTTCACCAGTGTTAACACTGTAACAGGTAGAATCAAGTGCAAAATGAGGTCGCTTACCTGTCCCTCTTTCCCCATCGTGTACATGTCAGATAGTGGAAGGAGATTCAACTGCATCGCGAAATACTGTTGTAGCATAATCCCAAACCAGAAGGTCGGCATCGCGAATCCGAGATAGGCAACGATGGAGGCGATCTGGTCAGACAGACCGTATTGCTTTGTGCTGTTGTAGATTCCCCACGGGATGGCGATCAGCATGGAAAGCCCCCACGCTACAGACATGAGCACAAACGTATTCCAGACCGTCGGCCACAAAATATCACCAACAGGAACGTTATTTTTAAAGGTATGGCCCAAATCTCCTTGCAGCAAATTACCGACCCATTTCATGTATTGAATATAGACTGGCTGATCCAACCCCATATTTTTCATCTGGATGAGCTGTGATTCAGGAGACATTCCCGGTGAGAGCATAACTTTTAGCGGTCCTCCGGGTGCTGCATGCATGAGTCCGAACGAAACCACTGTGATCAAAAATAAAACAAGCACGGCTTGTAGTACGCGGCGTACTAAATATTCAGCCAATCAGCATCCTCCTTTCGTTTGAAAGGGGAAGGGACAACAAGGCTGCCCTTCCCCCTTTTCCTATTGCTAACCGCTACCAGCCGAGCTTATTTTTTGGTATCGTCGATCCACCAGTTCAGGAAGCCAAAGGTCTCCCCATATGGAATCATGGATACTGGTTTAAACTCATCCTTATACTTGACGCGAGAAGTCATGCCTCGTGGCGTTCCGTACTGATACATGAATACGTATGGCAGGTTCGTCGAGATTTCTTTTCCGACTTCTTTATAGATCGCTGCGCGTTCCTCTTGTTTAACCGTGGATACAGCTTTTTCCCAGAGCGCATCCAGCTTCGGATTGTCGTACCAGCCAGCGTTGTTGCCAGGAGGGAATGCCTTTTTCCCGAAAGTAGAAATGCCATCCGGGTCTGGATCAGACAATTGCCATCCGAGTAACAGAACCTGGAATTTACCAGGGTTGGCATACTGATCGACAAGAGCCGAGAAGTCTAATGCCTTTGGCTTCGCTTCAATTCCGACCTCTTTCAGGTTTTGTTGAATAACGACTGCTGCCTGTTCACGACGACTGTTCCCCGAGTTGAAAATGAATTCAAAGGAGAAACGATTGCCGTCTTTGGCAAGAATTCCATCTGCCCCGGCTACCCATCCGTCTTCTTTCAGCAATTGTTTTGCTTTCTCTGCACTATATTCGTAATGGACTGCTGCATCGCCCGGGTCTGCCCATGTACCTGGCAGGAACGGTGCATCCATAATTTTTCCGGTTCCTTTCAAGATATTATCGATAATACCTTGACGATTGATTGCGTGGGCAATGGCCTGACGCGTTTTTTGACCTTCAAACAACCCGTAGTTGTTCGGGAAGTTCTTCTTGTCGAAGTTGAAGGCAAAGTATTCATAGCTAGGACCTGGCTCCGTCGAAATGTTGATCGTTCCTTTCGCCTTCACCGCTTCGAGCTGCGTGACAGGAATGGAATCTACCAAGTCAACGTCGCCTTTCATCAAAGCCTGTACTTGTGTGTTTTGATCCGCATAGATTTTGTACACAACCTTTTGGATATGCGGCTTCTTTTCCCCCCAGTAATCTGGGTTAGCATCTAGCACATGGAATTCCTTTTGTTTCCACTCTGACCATTTGAACGGCCCGGAAGTTGGTGTCTTGGCTGGATCTTTTCCGTAAGAATGTGCTTGCAATTCTTTAAACGGTACGTCTTTCAACACGTGGGCTGGTGCCAACTGTTGCATTAATCCAAAAGCAAATGGAGCGTACAATTGAGTCAATTTGATTTCTACAGTGTAATCATCCAATTTTTTCATTTCTTTGACTTTATCGTATTTCGTTATTCCTGGTGCGCCTGTCTCAGGAGCTTTGATTGCATTTATGGTATAAATCAAGTCATCAGCCGTGATTGGCGTTCCATCCGACCATTTCGCATTATTTTTCATCTTGATTGTGTAGGTTAATCCATCTTCGCTTACTTTTGGCAGTTCAGCTGCAAGGGACCAAGGGTAAACCGCTAAATCAAAAGACGGGTTCCGATTGTACAAATACGCTTGGGTGTACTCCATAACGTCGCCGGATGCCGTGTCATTTCCGAAAATCGGATTGATCGTGACGATGTCAGACGTGGTAGAATGCGTGAACGTTCCACCGTCTATTGGTTTCTCATCATCCGTACTGGTCGCCTGAGGAGCTACCTGCTCCACCGGTTTTTTTGCTGGTGCTGGTGTTGTAGTTCCTGGCGAAGCGTTGTTCCCGCTTGAGCAACCGACCAACAGCGCGCCGGTTAAAGAGAGCAACGCCAACGGCTTCAACCAACCTTTCCCTTTTTTCAAATCATTTCCCCCTCTTTCACATGTTTTCAAGCCTTTTCCATAATGGGCAATACATCCCAAGGCCTGTCTTTTTAATATTAAATAATTTTCTGTTATTTGAAAATATTTTCCCTTTAAAAGATTTGAAAAAATCAGATCATTTTATATTCCTTTATAAACCTTAATAATAAATCCCCCTTCCACTGAAGGGGGAGCGAGTCTGCCCTATACTGTTTGGAACTGCAACAGTTCACGTATGATGCTTAGCGCCTTGTCGATATCCGCTGTCTCAATACCGGAATGAGTGACCGCTCGAATTCTGCCGTGACCGAGCTCCGCTACGCGCACCCCATGTGCTTGCGCTGCTTCTATGAAGGTCTGCCACGTATGGACTGGGTGTTCAATCCGGAAGAACACAATATTGGTCTCTACATCTTCCACATGAGTCACGATTCCTGGAATCTCCGCCAGACCACGTGCTAAACGAAGAGCGTTTGCGTGATCAACTGCCAATCGATCCGTCATTTGCTGCAAGGCAACCAAACCTGGCGCTGCAATAATCCCTGCCTGACGCATACCGCCACCCAGCATTTTGCGCAGACGATACACTTTCTGAATAAAGTCTTCTGTTCCGACGACAAGGGAACCAATCGGTGCTGACAACCCTTTCGACAGACATATTTGCACGGAATCGGCATAACGCGCAATCTCTGCCGCATCCACGTCAAGAGCAACGGCGGCATTGAACAAGCGTGCACCGTCCATATGAACGGGCACAGCCTTTTCGTTTGCAAATGCGCGAACCTCTTCCAAATAAGACAGCGGAAGGACACGTCCCCCCATCCGGTTATGCGGGTTTTCCAGGCAGATCAAGGAAGGCAATGCGAATTGTGGATCTTCTGGCTCCAACGGAAATACCCGCGCCATATCCGCGATGTTCAACCTTCCATCTGGCTGTGTCGGAATCGGCTCGTACATAATGCCACCGCACACAGCCGCGCCACCCGCTTCATAGATGTAAATATCCGTCTCATTGCCTACGATTACTTTGGAACCGCGAGGACAATGCGCCATTAAGGATGCCAGATTGGCCATTGTTCCACTCGGCATGAGAATGGCTGCCTCTTTACCCAGCTTCCGGGCCGCTTCTTGCTCCAATTGGCGAACCGTAGGATCTTCTCCGTAGACATCGTCACCGAGTACCGCCTCTTGAATGGCTTCCATCATCTGATTTGTCGGCAAAGTGAATGTATCGCTTCTCAATTCTATCAACGGTTTCATACCCCACTCTCCAATTGCTGACCTACTTGTACACTCAGGCAGTCTTTCACCTGCTCGATCAACTCAGCGGTCTCACTGTAATGCTTGCCTTCCACGATGACATAGCCGAGACGATGCGAGAAATTTTGCGGAGGCTGGACGTTTTGTCCGATTTTCGCATGAATCGCCACTTCAGCAATCCCCGGCAGGTTGCGAACGGTATCCATTCCCTGTATCCCGCCATAGGTTCCCTGACGCTCAGACACGAGAAAATGAATGCCTGCATATTGTCGTTCTTCGACTGTTTGAGATAATTCAGGCGCAAGTCCAGCCGCACACCTGATTTGTTGCAAAAGCAGATCAATCCCTGTTGAACGGCGAACCAACTCTGGAATCATTCCACCAGCAAGCCTTGCGTTTACTTCGATGACAACACAACCTGCTGATGTCCACTTCACTTCTGTATGGGCAGCACCGAACTGGTAGTTCACCGCCTCTAACGCCCTTTCCACCGTTCGCTCGATCTCCTGTTTCTCTTCTGCCGACAACGGTGCAGGGAAAATATGTCCTGCTTCCACGAAAAATGGGTATCCCGTTAACCGTTTCTGGGTAATGCCGATGACAAAGCATTGCCCTTGCCACGAGAACGTCTCCACGCTAAATTCAGGGCCCTCGACATACTGCTCGAGAAGCACTGTCCGAGCTGTTTGCTGACCGCGCGCATTGTACTTGATCGCAAGGATTTCCTTTGCCATATGCTCCACTTCATCCCAGCTAAAGCACAGGCGCACGTTATTCGACCCGCTATCGTCAGCAGGCTTCACCACGCAGGGCAGAGAAATGCAAGAGCGTGCTTCCGTCAATGCCTCCATAGAGTTTATTGCCAAAAATTTAGGCTGAGACACTTGATACCCCTGAAGCTTCTCGCGAAATATCGCTTTATTACGGCAGGCTTCAATCGCCTCCAGCGAATTGCCTGTCCAACCGAATTTCCGGGCCAGCTTGGCAACCGCCTCGAGGTAATAGTCGCTTGTCGACATGATTCCGGCTATCTCTCTGCCTTCCTTAATTACTTGTGCTACACTGTCAGTCAGCTCTGCTTGGGAATTCGTGTCGGTCACGACTACGTGACATTCCAACTCATTCAAGCCGTGGTAACGTTCAGGCTTCTCTGTGAAAAATACGGGCGTAAACCCCAATTCGCGCGCTTTTTTAATAGCGAGCATACCTGTCCCCGTCGTATTCGCTTCAACGAACAGAAAGTGTTTGTTCATTCGGATACATCCCCATCAATTTGGAATAGGACCAGCTAGTCACGACTGTCTTTGGTTCCACACATTGTGGCGTGTCTCGCAGGTTCGTTTGTATCAGACCCTTGCTCTCCCGGTAGGAGTGGCTATAGATCGTATCGACATACCGATCCCCTCGATCCGGCAATATGGCCACGATATTGCACTCACTCCCGACCTGGCTCGCTAACCAGTTGGCTACGGCGTATACGGAGCCCGAGCTGTTGCCAGCAAAAATATGCTCATTACGGGCCAACCGCAGTGTAGCCGCAAATGCCTCAGCATCGTTCAACCAATGCACTTCATCGATCATGGAAAAATCTACGTTCTTTGCGATCAAACTGTTTCCCAAGCCACCTTGCAGACGTGTCGGCTGATCGGGTTGTCCGAATATCACACTCCCCGCTGCATCCACCGCCACGACGCGCAGCTCCTTATTATGATGCTTCAGTTCTCTGGCGGTCCCGGACAAGGAACCCCCACTGCCGACTGCACCAACGAGTACATCAATTCGATTGAGGTCCTGCATCAGCTCGGATGCCAGCGCAGCATATGCACGCGGATTTTCCGGATTATCGTATTGTCGAGGCCAGAACGCTCCTGGATACTCCCTCATTAACTCTTGGAGTCGCTCCAGTCTGGCGCTTTGCCACCCTTGTTTTCCCATCTGCGAAACTACGTGAACATGGCAGCCAAGCGAGGTCAGCTTGGCATACGTAATCGGGTCAATTCTCGGATCAGTCACGATGTGTACGTCGTGCCCCAACTGACGCCCAACCAAGGCCAACCCGCAAGCCAACGTTCCTGACGAGCTCTCGATAATCGGCATGCCCTCCTGAAGTTCTCCTGACTCTATCGCTGCCAAAATCGACTGCTTGGCCACACGATCCTTCATGCCGAACGGATTCATTAGCTCAAGCTTTGCAAATACGGAGCCCACTGCCCTATCATCAAGTCTCAGCTTGACCAGAGGGGTATCCCCGATTGAATCTGCCAGCTGTTCATACCGCATCTACGCTCACATCCTTCCCTTGCTTGCCAGAAAGAAGCCTCTTCATTACCCTCTCCCGCCTTTCTTCGATCGCCTGCAATTGCCCTTGTCGATCTTGCCACTCCCGTTGCAGCTTTTCTGCATGCTCCCTCTGTGCTGTCAGCATCTGCTGTACTTCCTCCGGGTTCGTGGAGCCCGTTGATTTTTTCGCGTACAAGCCCCCCTGCACATCGAAGGAAGCAGCGAGGAGTGAAGCCGTATCCGGCACTTGAAAGCCTGCTTCCGCGCAAGCTTCATAGAGTAACCGTGGATCTCCCGGCTCCGGCGATACACCGTGTTCCAGCGCGCGAACGATGTACCTGCCTGCGATTACCTGAGCTGTTCGGTACGGAATCTCATGCTCCAAGGTCAGCAAATTCGCAAGAGTAAATCCTCCAAAAAAGTCTCGTTTACATATATGGAGCAAACGATCCTCATTGAATTGCAGATGATCGATCACCGCTTTTAACAGGCGCAAGAGCGTTTTGGTTTGTTGAAACAACGACAGAAGATGAGTGCCTGCCTCTTTAGACGTCTCTACCAAATTCGTGAAGGCTGTATTGCGCTGAGCTAGCACCATATCCATATAAAATCCGGTTAGATGCGCACTCTTCCCCCGGATACGCTCCAGGATCGGGAAGTTTCTTTTCTGTGGCATGGCAGAAGATATGCCTGATAGCTCATCCGGCAATTGGAGGAAGTTCATCTCGCTGCTGCCCCATTGAATCAAATCTGTTGTAAACCGGGAGATCAACACTGAGAAGGTGGACAGCTCTCCTGCAATTCTCAAAACCCATTCCCGAGACGCGACCGCCGACAACGCACTCATTCGAGGCTGTCGAAACCCAAGCAGCTTGGACAACCGTTGACGATCCCACGGCAGTTCTACCCCAGCCATGGCCCCTGCCCCAAGTGGGCACTGATTCATGTCGTCATAGATTTGTATCCATCGATTCATGGCTTGCAAAAATTCGTTGTTAATAGAGGAAAGATAGAATCCAGGGGTAATCAATTGTGCGGATTGGTAGTGGGTATATCCTGGCATGGGAACCGAACGATATTGAACAGCCAGTTTATCCATCGATTGAATAAGCTGTCCCAATTCTCCTGTCGTCTCCAGCCATTGCGCACGACCAAACATTACCTGTGCGCACGCTTGGACATCATTGCGGCTGCGATCCATATGCCAACACGGTACCGGTCTCGGGAGCAACCCTTCAATATAACGCTCGAGGGCAAAAGAGATATCGGACATGTTCTGTCCGGGGTCAGGAGCGATTGTTTCGGGTGTAGCGGCCTGAAGTGCCTGTGCGATAGGCAAAGCGTCTTGTCGTGTAATCAAGCCCATCCTGACGTATTCCAACAGCATAGCGAATTCAATTTGAATATACCCAGGCAGCAAATGATCGACTTCATACTTGAACTGTGGTTCCAATACTTCATCATGCAAGAGGCGGCTTGGTGTCGAAGCTATACGGCCCGTTAATTTTACACTCATGCAAAAATACACCTCGCTTCCGACTGAGTAACGATTCAACCAGGAGTTGCACTAAAGAGAGATTCCTCCTGATTTTTGTTCCACATATTCGTAGCTTTGTTCTTTTTTCATTCTCAAGTGTGGATTCATCAACATGAGAACCACAATAAGAAGTCCCGCTCCGCCAATAATTCCAAATATCGTAAAGATGGAAACAAGACCAGTAGTCAGACCTACCAGAAAGACCGAAACAGGCATAGCGCACTGAACCATTACACTAATCAAGCTCGATGCTCTTCCCAAGACTTCTTTGGGCACCATCAAGGTGATCAACGTGCCCATTTTGATATTCACAAATGCAGAGCCTATTCCATTCACAAATACACAAATAACTTGCCAAACAAGCGGAATGCCAAACGCAAACACTCCGATTCCGATACTAAACAGACTAATGCCGCAGCAAATGTAAATAATCGCATCATATCGATTCAAATAATTAATACATAGCGACCCAAGCATAATCCCGATAAAAAAGCTGATCTCGAGCATGGCCAATTCGGTAACATTGGTTACAACCAGTGGCAGCAAGATCGTTTCTGGAGCCGTCAAAAAATTGAGGATGGTAAAATAAATCATGCAGTTTCGCAAAAAATCATGCTTCGTAATCGCATGGATTCCATCCTTCAAATCCGTCATGATCATCTTGGCTGTAAACTCACTGACAGTAGAAACGACAAGCTCCCTCTCGTTAATCCATAAAATAATCAGTGCACCTAACAAATAGGTGACGACATTCAAAATAAAAGCATATTCCATCCCAACCGCGATCAACCCCGCTGCCAATGCAGGAGCCGCCAAGCTGACAATCGTTTGAATCATCTGCGATAAACTTTGGGCTTGCGTCATATGTTGTTCGGGAACCAGCGTCCGTATTGCTACCGTGAGTGCTGGCCGAAAGAAGGCACTGACTGTGGTCAGCAAAACGGCGATGATGATCAGTGCAGCAGGATGTAGCCTATCAAACAAAAACAACAGGACGATGCATAAAATGAGCGCAGCTCTCAATAAATGCGAGACGACCATGATCCTCTTTTTATTTCCCCGGTCAACAAAAACGCCCGCGAATAATCCGAATAGGATCAATGGAATGGTTTCCGCTGCCAATAAAACTGACATTAACAAAGGACTTTCCGTCAAAACCTTCATTAGCCAAATAAGCGCTAATCGATACACGCCATCTCCCATATTCGAGACAAATTGCGAAAAGATTAAATAGCGATAACTTTTCAAGCTCAGTAACGCCCGAAAAGATACCTTTTCATTAACGCTTACTGGCTGTTCCATCTCGATAATCCACTCCCAGTACGAACGGAATCAATTTTGGGGGGAAGATGACTTCCGTGCATGCCAGAAGCCATCTCTTGAATCTGCTCCTCTACGTGTGATACACGTGCACTTCTTTATTCAATTCACTTAAGCATCTATACCCTAGTTCGAGCTTTTGATAGAAGTCAGGTCCTTCTTTCAACAATAAAATGCCGAGGCTGGTCCCACTATGCGCCACAACCGTACCTAACCCTCCAATTTTCTCGTTGATCTCCATGACTTCCGGCAACAGTTTCTTGGGTAGAATTTTTTGATTCAAGATCGCACTTCTGGACGACACGGCACCTATCGTGTGGACATCTCTTTCTCTGATCGCTTTCGTGATTTTTTGTAACAACACGCTGTACTCTATCTTTTCTTCTTCGGTATATGGCTTCGTTCGTTTATTGAACTCAACCGTATCGATGGTTCCTCCCTCATCAATACTTAGAATGCATAATGCCGGCAGTTCCCCGATGTACTCTCGCAATCTGACTTCTTTATGGTAGTAAGAAACGGAACCCTCATACATTACGCCATCCGTCGGCTCAATACTCAACAAAAACCACTCTAGTAAGGAAGGCTCGATGTTTATATGGAAGCAATTCCCAATAGCTCGGGAGGCAGCCACCAAATCTGCTGATGAGCTTGCCAAGCCTTTTCCAACCGGAAGTTCAGAGTTGATCTCCAAAATTCCACCTGCCGGCAATCCGTAGTGCTGAATGATTTTTTCGACCAACCTTTTAGACTTTTGCTTGGAGCGTGGCACGACGACGATCTCCTGCAAGGTTGGAATCGAATAAAAAGTAGCGTAGGATGCATTTTTGATAGGCAAAGTAACCAGAAAATCCCGATTATTTTCTTCGAGAATCCCCTGCAGAAGTTCTCCAAAAGTACCGACAGATACACCGATTCCTACGTCATTCGTATTAGGAAAACGACTAATGGAACTAGTCTTTATCATGCTCATAGCGGCCCCCCGTTTACACGAATATGATATGGTGCTGATTTACATGATGATCACTTCCGCAGGACGATAGCGTTTCATGAAGTAATCGAAAAATTCAATTTTGTTGAATTGACTTTTATTTGTACTAACAAAGACTCCCATTTGTTTTTCTGGCAGGAACCACATAAATGAGTGAAAGCCTATGACCTCGCCTGCCTTCGCCAAAACATTCTCATGCACGTATTCCGGATGGAATTTTACTGTAAATCCATACCCTGTAGACGTCCCTTTTGGATGAGGGACTGACTTACTGGAGAACATTTTTTCTATCGAAGCTGCCTCTAAAATGTTTTCTTTGCCATCAGCACCTCCACTTAAGAGAGCCAGCATCAATGTAGCGATATCATTCCCCGTGGAGAGCATGCTGCCGTCTGGTGAGATTGCAGGGCTAAAATCGTACTTTTGCACCGCCTGATTTTCCTGATCATAGCCTGTTGCCATTTTCGCCTCTAATTCGGGTTGTAGTAGAAAACTGCTGTTTGTCATTTCGAGAGGCGCAAAGAAATTCTCACTCGCATAGCGATCAAAGGAAACGCCCGTAACTCTTTCCACAAGATAGCCCGCCAGCATAAAGGCAAAATTCTCGTTCCCAAAATGTTCGCCAGGTTTGTCTACCACGGTTGGCATATAACGGTGAATATACTCTCGTAACGTTAGGGAGTCACGCCCGCCAAAATTATAGCTTTGGTCATTTCCCGCATCTGGCGAGTCAAACCCTGTTGTGTAGCTGAGTAAATGTTCTACCGTTAGTGGTCCCTCCACTCTTCTCGGTATTTCAATATCGAGGTATTGCTGAACATCCTCGTTCCAGCCAATCAGCCCTTGCTCCACTAGCTTCATAATGGCAGCGACTGTTACGAGTTTGGAAATCGAACCTACCCTGACTACGGTATCATCTGCACTCATGGGCACTTTCTCTGATAGATTGGCGTAACCGTAAGCTTTCTTTACTTTTACTTGACCGTGTTGGACTACCACCGCAATTACACCAGGAAGATCATTCATCGTAGAAGAGTCGAAAAATCCGTCTACCACTGCTTCGAAATCTACCCATTCTCCAGCAATTTCGTGGTCAGGACTGTTGCGCAATTTCAGCATGCAGTGCTGGATGACTTCCCTTAGACTATCCTGGAGGCATGCAGTAAGTCGTTCGATGGTTTCCGTCTTATACTGTGCCTCACTGTAAGCGACCATAAAGTGAAAGCTTCCATTCAACACTACGCACTCAATGTCAATCTTGCATTCCCGAGACTGCTCCTGACTCATGGAATCTCCGCCTGAGAATGTGGACAATTGAATGTCGTCATCCTTTTCTTTCCGATCCATATCAAATTGTCCCAAATAATTAAAACTGACATCAGGTTTTACATTCAAGGTGGTACTTGGTAATTTTGCAGACAAATATTTCAAAACGCCGTAGTGAATCCCTTTATGCGGTATTCGTCGTATATCTTTTTTGATTTTCGGAATGATAGCTGACGGATTCATTTCGTTCCCGACGTCTACCATTACTGGATATTCACTCGTGAACCATCCCACTGTGCGGTTAATGTTCAGATCTGGCAGAATCGATTCCCTGCCATGCCCTTCCATATTCAAGGTGACGCTATCGATATTTGCCCATTTTTTGAAGGCCATTCCAATAGCAGCCAACAATAGTTCATCGATTTCCGTCTGATAGGCACGATTGGCTTGTTTTAGCAACTCCTCAGTTTGCTGCTGATCCATCGTGACCGTTTTGGTCCTGGTTGTTTTCCGAAGCGGTTTTTGCTCATCGTAATCCGTTGGCAACGTTTGAGCATCCCTCTCCTCGATTCGATTCCAATATTCACGCTCTTGTTCGAGTCTTTCGCTATTGGCATACTCGTTCAATTGTTGCGCCCACAATTGGAAGGAATCACTTTTTAAAGGCAAACGAATCTCTTCGTTACGAAGGAGCTGCCCATAAGCTGTTTTGAAATCATCGATTAAAATGCGCCATGATACCCCGTCTACGACTAAATGGTGAATAGCAATCAGCAAGTGATCGCCATCCGGGCATCGGAATAACCCCAGCCTCATTAATGGGCCATCAAAAATGTGAAGCCTCGATTGAATTTCACTGCATTTCAAGTCCATCGCTTGTTCGATCTCAGACCCGTTCTTGTTTTGATAGTCCCAAATCTCCAGACTATACATGCCGCTAGTGTTGACGCCTCGATTGTAAGCTTCATAGCCGGTATTGGTCTCGCGGAAAATCATTCGCAGTGCATCATGGTGCTGTACGAGCTTATCGATGACTTTGCGAACCATCCCCTCGTCAAACCGCTCTTTGCGGTACAATACAAAAGATTGGTTATAGTGATGGAGATGCTGACTGTGTTCTTGCATCAACCAATGCTGAATCGGTGTCAGTGGTACAACGCCTTCCATATCCTTCTGGTCAATTTTCCGATTCATTGGTTTCAGTTTTGTACTCAGTTCTGCGATCGTTGGATATTTGAAAAGATCCCGAATTTCCATCTTGTATCCCAAAGCTGCTAATTGCGAGGATACTTGAATGGATTTGATAGAGTCGCCACCGAGCTCAAAGAAATGATCCAAGGTCCCAATCTTTTTCTCGTGTAAAACGTCTTGCCACACAGCTACCAATATGTTCTCGGTGTCCGTTTTGGGCTCCACATATTCCATTTCACTCTGCAATACGATGTTGATATCCACTAGCGCTTTTCGATCAATCTTTCCATTCGGCGTTACTGGTATTTCCTCTAGCTGAACAAAATGGGATGGGACCATAAATGCCGGTAACGACTTCCGCAACGATTCTCTCAATACGTTCGATTCCACCGAATCTGCCGCTACATAGAATGCAACCAGTCTTTTTTGACCGGATTCATCCACTCTGGCGATAACGACCGCGTCGCGAATATTGGCCATTTTTCGTAATTCCGCTTCGATTTCTTCCAGTTCGATTCGATTCCCACGTATTTTCACCTGATTATCCAATCGGCTTAAAAATTCAATATCTCCACTGGGGAGCCATCGAGCCATATCCCCTGTCTTATACATGTTTTCACCGATACAAAACGGATTGGGAACGAATCTTTCATTCGTCAACTCTGGCTGCTTGAAATATCCTTTTCCTACTCCCACTCCTCCAATATACAGTTCTCCTGGGACACCCACAGGCTGCACCTGAAGATTGGCGTCCAGAATGTACATCTTCACCCCTGGCAAAGGCTTGCCAATCGGCAATAATTTGTAATCTTGCTGGTCTACTCTTTCATAATAGGAGGAATCAATGGTAGCCTCCGTCACTCCATAGCTGTTCAAGATTCTCATGGTGCTTCCGTATCGATCGACAAGCTTGTGAAAGGCATGTAATGGGCATTGATCCGAACCAAGAATCAATATTTTCATAAAGTCTATGTTGAGCCCATTTTCATTGAGATAGTCCATGAAAGGAAGCACCAGGACAGGGGTCGATTCAAACAGATTAATCTCATGCTTTTCCATCAGGTGGTAAAGGCGCTCCAAATCCACTCTCGCATCCTTTGGACAAATAACCAGCTTCCCACCGTTTAACAGACATCTTATATAATCACCAGTAAACACATCAAAAGAAAAACTTGCCCATTGCAAACTCCTGACGGGGAATTCATCCAGCCTGTATTCTTGTTTCCATGCCTGCGCTAGCGAATGCAGCTGCCGGTGTTCAATCATGACTCCCTTTGGCGTTCCCGTAGTTCCTGATGTATAAATCACATAAGCAAGGTGATCAAGCTGAACAGGTAACCCCAGATTCGTATTCTCCTGATGATAGGACTCTTCATCGTCAAACATGATCATTTTTTTGTCAGCATTCACTTTATGGCGTACCGACTGATGCAGTAACAAAACGTCTGCTCCCGAATGCTCCAGCATGTACCGTATGCGTTCTTCGGGATAATCAGGGTCAATCGGGACGTAGGCTCCACCCGCTTTCACAATCGCCAAAACGCCAACGATCATCTCCATGGACCGTTCTGCGATGATCCCCACCAATTGATTTGCACGGACGCCCTCAGCTACCAATGTCCTCGCGAGCTGATTCACCCGTTTATTCAGTTCTGAATAAGACAGTTCTTGCTCTTCAAAAGCGAGAGCAATTCGATCCGGGTTTTTCTCCACTTGTTCTTCGAATAGCTCGATGATCGTTTTATGCTCATCCCCATTGGTAAAAAGAACTTCCTTATAAGCTGAAATCATTGCCTGTTTTTCTTCCACTGACAATAATTCGATATGTTTGAAATGAATATCTGGTTGATTGGCTACCTGTTCGATGATGTTGCCCAAATATCCGAGCATCCGCTGAACCGTTTCTGGCTTAAATAAATCCGTGCGATATTCGACAGTCAGACCAGCGCCATGTTCCAGATCCATGCATACGAGCGATAAATCAAAATTCGTCATGGAATTATAGGATTCAACGGCTGTCATTTCCAAACCGCTTATTATATTTTCCTCTTCTACCTTCTCTATATATTGGAACATAAAAGAAAAAATAGGATTGCGGCTGACATCTCTTTCCGGGTTAATTTTTTCGACCAATTTATCGAATGGATAGTCATGATGCATGTAAGACTCCAGTGCTTGCTGTCTCCAAACGTGCAACGCCTCGATAAAGGTATGCTCCTGATTGACTTCCAGTCTCAACGGGAGTGTGTTAATAAAAAATCCAATGACCTGCTCAATATCCATGTGATTCCGGCCGGCCTCTGGAGTACCGATGATGATATCCTGTTGATTGGTCAGCTTGGACAACCAAATGCTTATTGTTGATAAAATCACCATAAACATGGAGGCATCATGCTGCTGCGCAATCTCTCGCATCCGGCTAAACGTTTTTTCCGAAATCGGATAAGATTCTATTGCCGAAAAATACGTTTGTACAGGCTGACGCTGAAAATCCGTCGGCAAGTCCAATACGGGAATCTCTTTTTCGAACGTCTTCAGCCAATATGCTTCTGATTCTCCCAGCTCTCCATGATGAATCGAATGATTTTGCCAGACTGCGTAATCTTTATACTGGATGTTCAATTCCGGCAATACGGGCTCTATTCCTTGATGCACGGATTCGTAGATGGTGCCCAAATCCTTCATCAATATCCCCCATGACCATTGATCACTGATCATGTGATGCATGTTCATTAGCAATACGTATTTTTCTTCCGCAGCCTTGCATAACTTCACACGAAACAATGTATCCCTGTCAAAATCAAAGCTGGTTTCCGTCTCTTTTTGGATAATCAAATCAATCGCTTCTTGCTTCGCCGCTTCGGACTCCTTGGAAAGATCGACAAATGCATAGGTGAAGTCATTGCCCGGCAACACCTGTTGTACGGGACGCCCGTCTTTTAAAAGGAACTTTGTTCGCAACACTTCATGTCTTTTCACCAGCAACCCGAAGGCCTGATGCAGAATACGCTCCTTTAACGGTCCCGTAATATAATAGATCGTCGGCATATTATAAGCGGTGTTCTCAGGCTCTAGCTGCTGAATGAAAAACAGTCTCCTCTGCGCATGTGACACCGGGTAATACGCTTGCTCTGTTGCCTTGGGTATCGTTGATCGATCCTGTTGTGTATGGAGCTTACCTGTGGACAGCGTCGCCTCGGTATGAAACAGGCAGGATAATTCGCGAATGGTTCGATGCTCGAATAAGTCCTTGATGGTAACTTCTATGCCCATCTCTCTTTTCATGCGCAAGCGAACCTGAATGGTTTTCATGGAGTGCCCGCCAAGCTGGAAAAAGTCATCGTCGATCCCGATGTCCTCTACGTTTAACACAGTACGCCAGATAGCTGCCAAGCTTCGTTCCAGCTCATTGCGCGGAGCAATGAATGCTCCCGGCTTCTTTTGAACCACGTCTGTCTCTGGCAATGCTTTTTTGTCTACTTTTCCGTTGCGATTTAGTGGCATCGCATCCAGAATGACGATTCGCTCTGGAATCATATACTCCGGCAAGAACGTTCCAAGATAGGCTTGCAGCTCCTGTTCACTCTGCTGTTCATGCATGACGACATAGCAAACAATTCGGTTCTGCCCATGTTCATCTTCTCGTGTTACCGCTACACACTGCCTCACCAGCGTGTGACGTAAAAGGGCGTTTTCTATCTCGCCAAGCTCGATGCGATATCCGCGTACTTTTACCTGAAAATCAGCACGCGTAACAAATACGAGTCTCCCATTTGGCAAATAACGTCCCAAATCGCCTGTCTTATATAACCGTTCTGTTCTGCCCCGCAAAAATGGATTTTCTGAAAAAGCTAGCTCCGTGCGTTCAGCATCATGGAGATACCCCCGCCCTACACCCGTTCCAGAAATGTAGATTTCCCCGACACAACCAACCGGAACGGGGCGCATCCATTTGTCCAGCACATAGTGCTTCATATTGGCGATCGAGCTTCCCAAGGCCACATAAGGATAATCATCATGCGCATACGAACGATCCATGATTTCATGCATCGTATCATCCGAACACTCCGTAGCTCCATACGTATTTACTACGATCACATCGGGATACAGGTCTTGCCACTTTCTGCACAGTGTTACTGGCAATCCCTCACCGGTCGAGATCATGTATTGCAATTGAGGCAAAGCATGCTGTTCCTGTGGAAGAGTCAGGGCAGCATTGTGCAATGCTTCAATCATCGCTGGTACCATCTGAATCACGGTGACACCGTCTCGATTCAAGGCTTGGAGCAATGCATCCGGATCAGCAGCCGTCTCGTTGTCGTAAATCACAAGCTTTCCACCTGCCATCAAGGGAGCGAGGAACTGCCACACCGATATATCAAAGCAATGGGAGGCATTCTGCACTACGATGCTGTCTGAATTCAGTCCAAGGACATCCATTTTGGCGTAAAGATGATTCAACATGCCGCTATGCTCGATCATTGCCCCTTTTGGCATACCCGTGGAGCCTGAGGTAAAAAAGACGTTTGCCAAATCAGCATGCGCATTGATGATGTCTGGATTCGATGTATCCGACGCTTGCAAAGAAGAGATGTCCGCGCTTGACCCGTCCCCTTTATTCAGGCAAAACACGACTGGCTTGTGCTCCACTCTGTCTGCCAAGGTCATGCTGCGCGATTGGAAACGCGACTCGGTCAGTAGGACCTTCGCCTTGCTGTTATCAACAATCGTAAGGAGCCGTTGGTCGGGATGAGCCGTATCAAGCGGGACATAGGCCCCTCCTGCTTTTAGCACAGCTAGAATGCCAATCAGCATGTCGATGCTTCTCTCTGCAAATAGGCAAGCAAGATCATTTCGGTCAAATCCTTGTATTCTGAGCCAATGCGCCAATCGGTTCGAACCCTCATTCAATTCCCGGTAGGTGATGGATTGCTTCCGATCGATAGCAGCAATAGCGTCAGGATTGCGCTTGACCTGCTCTTCTATCACTTGCTGGGCAAATTGCTCCATGCTGCGATTCGACTTCGCAAAATTGCCCATTACCTTTGTCATGAGCTCTTGTTCTTCATCCGTCACGATGTCCAGATCGCTGATGCTCTTGTCTACCTCTCGGCAAATCTGCTCGAGCATATGGATGTAATGGGACTGCAGTCGTTCCAGATCGCTCTTGGAAGACGCATTCTCATGGAACAAATGTATCTTCATCAGCTGCCCGACCGTTACAACTATCTCCACTCTTTGGAGACCACCGCGATAAATCATGGCAGATTCCTGATAATCTTCTGCACTATTCCGTATGGTTAGTGTCGTTCCAAATATAGGATCAGCTTCCCGCACACCTGCATAGTTACGGATCATGTCTAGTGTAGCCATATCATGTTGCTGTAGTTGTTCCCAGCTTTCCTGGACTTCCTTTACGACATCACGCACTTTTTGATTCGCATGCACGGTCAGGAAGACAGGCAAGCTATGAGCCAGTGGCCCAATAATGGTATTCGCCTCTTTCCATGTTTCGGGTCTGCCAGAGACGGTAACGCCTATGACCAGCCTGTCCTCGCCACTGTACATATTCTCCAAGAGGAACCAAGCCGCCTGAAAGATTGCCTCTATGGATACTCGCTGCTCGAATGCCATCCTTTTGATGGACGTGGTTAACGCTTCGGAAAGAACAGCGTCGCAACTGATCGGAAGACTTGCTTCCTTCTGTGCCCCTTGTACCGGAACAAACAGAGGCGCGCTTTCATAGCCCTCGAATTTCTTTGTCCAAAAGCTTTTGACTTTGGAGCCATCTTGGCTTGACTCCCAAGCAATGTACTCTTTGAATGAGGCCCGCTGGTCAACAGATGACTGAGTACCCCGTACCCGTTTCAGCCATTCCGCTACAAGTAGCTCACGACTGGCATCGTCCATACATAATGCATGATGGGTCCAGATAAGGACGGATTGATTGGCGTCCATCTGCAAAATCGATACCCGGATTAATGGCCCCTCCTCATACAAAATGGGCTCCTGATGGGATGCAAGCGTTGAGAGATATACTTGCTCTTGCTTTTCAGGAGATAATTCCCGTACATCCTGCCAATCAATCGGTAGGGGGAGCTCCTTCAATACGACTTGTACCTGTTTGTTTTTGAGCTGGCGGAAAACCGTTCGCATCACCGGCGTCTGGCTGACTAATTCCTTCCACGTTTCTTGAACGCTTTCCAGTTCGAGACGGTGCTCGATGAGATAGCGCATGGTTGTCATCTTGTCAGGGCGTAATAATTGCTTTTGCACCATGGAAAGCTCTATGACTTCTTGTACGTTCTCTTTTGTTAAATGCTTCAAGCCAGTGCACCTCTTTCGCTACAGAAATAATTGTTCAAAATCATCACTGGTCAGGAATTGACTGTTCAGATGACTGACAATCTCGCGGATTCTTTGATGCGGCTCGGCTGTCACATTTTCCAACAAGTATTCATATTGGGTGCAAATCCGTTGCACAGTCTCTCTCTTGAATACATTCGCATGATAGGTAATGGCACCATTTATGTGATCGATAGTTTCATGGATGCGGAATTGAAAATCAATCGTGGAGGGATAGTCGTTGTCACTCATTTCAAATAAGAGTTGGGGCTCATGAGGTATAGGAAAGGACACTTGATGATAATGGGCTTCTTTTAACTTGCTTTGTACTTGCAAAACCAAATCGCCAAATAGTGGATTGCCTGACAGATCCGCTCGTAAAAGCAAGGCGCTTGGGACATCCTCGCACTCGTCCCACCCCGCACGAAATGCCAAAGCCAAATCCTCCTTCTCGGTTTCTGCATACAAAAGTACGAGAAATGCGGTCATGAATATCGCATAGGAAGACGTATCCCAAGCTTCAACCAGTTGAGAGATCCCATTCTTCTGCAAGCATGGCCATTCAAACGTTTCTTGCTCGAACTTTATGGAGGCGGTAGAGAACGGGGTGACGTCCTCCGGCAATATCTTGAGGGAAGGCAAACCATATACAGGGATGGTTTCGCAATCATTTTTCAAAAGAGACAGACTGGTGCGTTCAAAGTCGGCAATCCATTTGGCAATGGTTTCTTCCTCCAAAATATCCGCATTGTATTCGAATCCTGCCAATATGTCATGATGGTTGTCCTTTTCAACGACCAAGCATAAATCATACTGGGATACATCTTTGCCAATCGGATAGGTGCTTACGGTAAGACCATTGCTATCAAACGTATTTTGGGCATTTCCCAGCATAATGGCTGCATTTTGCTTAATCGCTTTTTGATGGACGAAAGCCGTTGAAAAAAAGGACGCATATTTTTTATCGCGCTCATATTGCAACTCAGCTGCAATCAAAGAAATGGGATAGTTTTGATACTGTGAACATATAGACAACTCTTCATGTATTAGCTTGGCCAACTCACGAAGCGAGCTGTTCTTTGGAATTTTGATTCGCAGGGGAAGCATCACCATACACGGTCCCATGATCGTATGAAACTCTCTTTTCGGTCTGCCGTACCTCGGTACGCCAACAATGATGTCGTCTTGCCCAGCTATCCGATAAAGAAAAGCACTAAAAAGAGATAAATAAATGACATCTGTAGGGTATTGATTCTGTTTATGATAAGCAATCAACTCATCCCGGAGTTCGCGGGTAAACGTAAAGAATGATATCCCCCCTTTAAATGAAGGGGTACCAGGACGTTTTTTATCTGCCGGTACTTCTAACCTCTCAAGAGTCCCGCCCAATTTCTTTTTCCAAAAATCTCTCGCAGCTTCGCCTTCTTGGCTGTCTATGTAATTCTGTTCCCACTCCACAAAGTCTGCGTATTGGTGTATTTGTGGTTGCAACTCGTGATCATTGCCCGTTATCAGTAGTTGGTAGATCATCGTAAATTCATCGAGCGTGAGCGAGACACTCCACCCATCAAAGCAGATATGGTGAAACTTGAAGCTTAAAATACTGCCGCTTTCTTTATAATCCAGCAATCTGCAACTGAATAACGGCCCCTCTTCTAGCGTAAAAGGTTTGCTGAATTCCTGATGAAAATACTCTCTAATCCTCGTGTCGTCCCAGGTAGCGGAAGACACATGTTCAAAATCCAATACGGGCTCGCTATATACTTTTTGAATGGGCTCGTCTTCCAAAACAAAAATGGAACGATAGATTTCGTGGCGTTTCACGATCTCATAAAGAGCACGGATTGTAACCGATACATCCAATCGACTTTCGAATTGGAACAGATACTGCTCCTGATAATAAGGACTCATTGGATAGACCAAATCGTGTAGATAGTAATCTTTTTGAGCCTCAGACAGAGGGATGGTTTTGACAAAAGTTTTATCCATCATTCGTAATCTCCCCGATACGCAGTTGCGTAATGGTTGGGCATGCGGCTCTCACCAGCATGCCCCAACAGCCATCATCTAGTTAGCTGAAAAGTTCATTGAAATCATATTCTTCAACCAGGTTTATTTGAGACAAGCGCTGCATTGGATTGTCGATCATTTGGCAGATGACATGCTTTAGCTGATCCAGTAACGTATCCATGGCATTCTCGCTGAATGCTTCCGTGTTGTAATGTGCCGTTAACGTCAGTTGGTCTTGACGCGTGGACAAAAATAACATCATATCCAATTGATCATCTTGAACGAAGTGACTGCCTTCGTACGTTTGGATAATCGCTTCATCCAGAAAACGACGTAACGGACATTCCGTAAAGGTAATTTCAGCTGATTCAGGCGGATTGCTCGATACGTGTTGTCCAATAAAAACAATGGAATACAAATTCTTCTTATCGCCTGTGGCAGTATGTTGATCCTCTACGACCAAATTGTACGGATACTCTTGATTCTCGTACGCACCATATGCGGTTTCTCTTGTTTTGTTCATCATTTCCAGTACGGTCGGGTTGCCAGACAAGTCTGTACGCATGGCGACCGGATTGATTAGCGGACCAATAATTCCTTCAAGGTCCGTCTGCGTACGGCCAGATAAGGTCGATCCGACAGTAATGATTGTTTGATCCGTGAGAAGTGACAGCCAAATGTTGATCGCCGCAAGCAAGCTCGTATAGACGGTACCACCAGCCATTCGGGTCAATTCTAAAAGCGATTGGCCCGTCTCTTGCTCAATGGGAAGCGAGGCTACATTTGAAATTCGGTTGCCGTGTGTAAACGACTGTGTCTCTCGCGGTATGAACGGCGCATCTACATTTTGTTGCAGCTGTTTTAACCAATAGTCCCGTTGTCGGTTCAGTTCTCCATTTTGCAAGCGTGTTTGTTGCCACAAGGTGTAATCCATATAATCCAATGGTTTGGAAAACTCCTTTTGCACGCCGCTCTCTACTTGTTGATACATGTCCGCGAGATCATTGATAAACACATCTAACGACCAGCCATCAAATCCAATATGATGAGCACTCAAGATGAGGAAATGCTTCGACGGTGTCATTCGGTACAAAGTCATCCGGAAGAAAGACTCTCTTGAAAAATCGAATGGCTTGTACAGGGCGGATTGCAAATCGGTTTTGATGCGCTGCTCGCCTTCCGTCACAGATAATGCAGACAAATCTACAAACGCATTCTCCACCTCAAGGTCGTCATGCACTTTTTGATACAATTGCCCTTCGTTTTCTATAATCGTCGTGCGCATGATCCTGTGACGTTCAAACATGAGGGCCATAGCCCTGTGCATAGAATGACTGTCAACGGGACCCGCTACTTCAAAGAGGTAAACACCTCCTACTGCTTCTTGGTCACTGAATTTTGCATGGAACCATTGTCTTCTCTGCCCGTGGGATACTTCGAATAAGGAGACATCTGTCTGATTTTCCACTCGCGACACTTCATGGATGCGTGTATTCGTCTCGCTGCCTTGCTTGATCTCAGATATACGGGCAGCAATCGCTTCAATGGTTGGAAACTCAAATATCGTGCGCAATGGAATGTCCATCCCAAAAACGGTCCGCATGCGGGAAATGACTTGCGTAGCCAATAAGGAATGTCCACCTCTATCAAAGAATGAGTCTTTGATCGAAATCTGATTCACCTGCAATATATCGCACCAGATGCAGTGGATAAGCTCCTCAGGTATCGTGCGTGGCCCGATGATCGAGAAATCGCTTGATTTAACCGATGGTAACTCCAGTCTATTTCGGTCAATTTTCCCACTCGTCGTTTTGGGAATGCTGTCCAACCTCATGAAATAAGTTGGAATCATATAAGCAGGCAAGTGCTCCTTCAGGAATGCCCGCCATTCGTTTACATCCCCGTCCCCCACGATATATGCGGCCAATTCGGTAGCTGACCTGTCGTTTTTAACAGAAATAACGGCTGCTTCACGAATGGACGGATGCCTGCTTAATGTGGATTCAATTTCACCCAATTCCACCCGCATGCCTCTAATCTTGATTTGATTATCTTGTCTGCCTACGAATTTAATGTTGCCCGAAGGCAGGAAGTATCCCTTGTCGCCGGTTCGATATATTCTTTCTCCTGGTACAAACGGATTCTCCATAAATACTTCCTGGGTTTTCTCGCTATTATGCAGATAGCCTCTGGCCAATCCAAGGCCACCAATATAAAGGTCGCCAATGACGCCAATTGGGACAGCCTTCATATTGTGGTCAAGCACATAAACTCTGTTGTTATCAATCGGCTTGCCTACACTCACACAATCCTTTTCCAGCGCGTCCATTGGCGAGCATGTGTAAATGGTGGAGTCAATCGATACTTCTGTGGCCCCCCACGTATTATGGAGTTTGGCATTGAGCTTTTTAAAGAACCTGCCTACTGTTTCGGGTAAGAGCGCCTCACCACTGGAGATGACATTTTTTAATTTGTGCAAGTTGGCTGCATCCTCCGGGGTAAGGGCGTCCACAAACATATTGAGCATGCTCGGTACAAATTGAATGCACGCAACCTGATAGTGAATGGCAGCCTGGATAATCGCCTCAGGGTCCCGATGCAGCCATGGTTCCAAGAGTGATATCCGTCCCCCTACAGACAATGGCCAAAAAAACTCAACAGCTGCATCATCAAATGTTAAGGTTGTTTTTTGCAGAACAGACTCACCCTGCTCCAAGCCATGTTGTCGCTGCATCCATAACATGCGATTTACCCAACCAAAGTGGAGGTTTTCCACGCCTTTCGGGTTACCCGTCGAACCTGACGTGTAATAAATCGAAACCAAATCTGTCGGTTTTACGGTTTGCTCCGGCAATCCCTCTGGCATGCTTGCTATTTTGTCTTTTTCCGCATGAGAATCTATACATCTGACATGAGTGGCTTGTCCAAACAGGTGCATGAACTCCGGCTCAGATAGACATATGTTGGTTTGGGAGCTTTCCAACAGTTTCGCCATCCTCGCTTGCGGCATCTCTGTATCCAGAGGGAGAAATGCTCCGCCAGCCTTTACGATGCCGAGGATCGAGATGACAAGCTCAATAGAGCGATTCATACAGATCCCGACAGGCGTATTGGGTCCAACACCCAGCATCATCAAGTAGTGCGCCAACTGGTTAGAACGTCTATCCAATTCTCGATAGGTTATTGTTTCACTCCCGTATTCTGCTGCGATGAGTTCTGGTGTCTTTTTTGCTTGTTCGATAAACAAATCATGCAGGCATGTATTCTCCGGAATGGCGACTGCTGTATCATTCCACTCCACGAGAATTTTGTGACGTTCCTCCTCGCTCAACAATTCGAGCAAAGCCATCGGCACGTCCGGTGCGTTCACAAGCTCTTGCAACCAATTCGCGAAGTGGTCTGTCATTTTTTCAATCGTGGATGGATCAAATAAATCCGTGTTGTAGATCATGTTCATTACGAGACCGTCCTCAGACTCACCCATGGATAACTGAAGATCAAATTTCGCCACATTGATCTGAACCGGCATTTTCTCTAATTGACCACTGGACGAATGATAGACATCCGCTTTCATTTCTGCCCAAGTGAACACCGTCTGAAATACCGGGGAGTAGCTGGTATTGCGTTCCAGTTGTAGTATTTCGACGATTTTTTCAAACGGGACATCCTGGTACTCCTGTGCCTGTAGCGCTTTTTCTTTTACTTGGGAAAGCAATTGCTTGAACGTTGGATTATCTTGGAGGTTCGCCCGGTAGACGAGCGTATTGACGAAAAAGCCAATCAAGCCTTCGATTTCCTTTACATTTCGGTTCGCTATGGGGCTGCCCACCAAAATATCAGTTTGTCCGGTATATCTGGATAAAAAGCCTTGGTAAGCGGCCAACAGGGTCATAAATAAAGTGGTATTCTCTTGCCGACTGAACGCTTTCAGCTTTTCAAGCAGTTCAGTTGCCAGCACCATCTTGTGCATATTTCCGGCATAGGTTTGAATGCTTGGTCTTGGTCGATCGATTGGCAACTGCAAGACAGGAAGCTCCCCTGACAACTCCGCTTTCCAATAGTCGAGTTGTTGCCCCATCACCTCATCCGTCAGCCATTCGCGCTGCCATACCGCGAAATCTGCGTATTGAATCGGCAATTCTGCCAGTTCCGCACGTACCCCGCTCTCTGCTTCCTCGTAAAAGGCCAGCCATTCTTCCGATAAGATATCCTCTGACCAACCATCAGTTATGACGTGATGCATCGTGCACAGCAAAAGGAACTGATCCTCCTCAACGACGATTAACTTGGCTTGAATCAAAGGTCCCCGCTGTAGATCAAACCTTCTGTCTGTTTCCTGCATGATAAAGTCGTGAATTTGCACTTCTTTTTCGGCGGCAGATCGATCTCGTAGATCAATCACGGGCAATGTTCGATACACATGCGGTTCAATGATCTGAAAAGGTTGGCCCCCTTCATTCGCAAACACAGTGCGCAAGATGTCATGGCGTTGAAGAAGCGCATTCCACCCTTTCTCCAGTGCATGCACATTCCACTGCCCAGTTAAGCGCCACATGTGTGGAACGTTGTACGCCGTACTCTCCGGCTCTAATTGATGCAAAAACCATAGACGCTGCTGGGCATGCGATAACGGCAACTTTTCCCGATACGAGGCTTTCACAATAGCTGGTGTCCGTTCTCTTTTGCCATCCCGGCCCAACTCCATGATTTTGGCACCCAGGCTTGCGATTGTCGGGCATTCAAACAAGATGCGCAACGGGATAGACAACTGGAATGCTTCCTGCAAGCGGGATATGACCTGCGTCGCTAGCAACGAGTGTCCGCCCAAATCGAAAAAGGAATCGTGGATGCTCAATCGTTCCGTTTCCGTTTTTAAAACTTCACGCCAAATCTCCGCGATCCGCTTCTCCGTATCCGTACGTGGTGCGACAAACTCATCCTTCGTCGTACGCATTTCTGGCAACGGCAATGCTTGACGGTCCACCTTCCCGTTAGCTGTAAGTGGGAAAACGTCCATTTTCACAAAATAGGTAGGGACCATGAAAGACGGCAATTGTTCACTCGCATACCGCTTCCATTCATCGACCTCCCCGTCTCCCGCGAGATAAGCAATCAGCCGTTTATCATCCGCTCCATATTCATGTACAAGGACGACGGCGTCTCTTACGCCCTCATGCTGACTGAGGACAGCTACAATCTCACCGAGCTCGATCCGGTTTCCTCTTATTTTTACTTGATTATCTTTTCGCCCGATAAACTCGATTCCTCGCCCCGGCACATATTTCACCAGGTCGCCCGTCCTGTATAATCTCGCTTCGGGGTCCTTTTGAAATGGGTGTGGAATAAATTTCTCTTGGTTCATCTCTGGTCGATTCCAGTATCCGATAGCTAGTCCCTTGCCTCCCACATATAATTCGCCCACAAGACCAACAGGAACGAGCTTTTGCTTATCGTTTAGGATAAAGACCTCGGTATCATTGATGGGTCGACCAATCGGAACAGAATGTTGAATCTCGCTCTTTTGTGTAATGTGATAAAAGCAAGTAAATGTCGTGTTTTCTGTCGGGCCATACCCGTTAATCACCAAAGTATCTGGTAACATATCCAAGGCACGTTTCGCATGCTTGGCAGACACGATGTCGCCGCCCGTCAGCAATTGACGCACTCCCCTTAAGTCTTCAATCCGGTAATCGATCATTTGATGAAAAACACCTGCGGTTAGCCATAGCGTACTGATTTTCTCGTCACGCAGCACCTGTCCCAACTCTTCCAGAGACAGACTGTGATATGGATAAATCACCAATTTCGCGCCATTTAGCAAGCTCCCCCAGATTTCGAAGGTCGCCGCATCAAAGGAGATCGAGGCGAGTTGCAGCATGGTTTCTTCCGGTGTGAGTGATACATAAGAAGCATGCTTCGTAAGCCGGATGACCCCTCGATGCGGGATGAGCACCCCTTTCGGATTTCCTGTCGAACCGGATGTATACATCAAATAGGCAAGGCTTTCCGAAGTCATACTCTCGCCCAGATTTGCATCTGATTCCTTGCTGATCTTGCTAGCGTCCAGATCGGGACAAACGATTTTCAATCCGTCCGGCAGTCTGGGCACCAAGCTTTCTTGTGTCAGCACAATCGAAATACTTGCATCTTGCAGCATATAAAGCAATCGTTGATCAGGGTAGGCAGGGTCGAGGGGAACATAGGCACCGCCTGCCTTTAAAATAGCGATCATACTGATGATCATTTCAAACGAGCGATCCATGTACAAGCCTACTCGGCTATCTGCTCCAACCCCGCGCGATTTTAAATAATGCGCCAATTGATTCGCTCTGCTGTTAAGCTCTCTATAGGATAGGCTATTGCCTTTGTATACGAATGCAGTGGCGTCAGGATGAAGCTCGACTTGTTCTTCAAATATTGTAGGGATGGAATCTTGCGTGGAGACGGTAGCCTCCGTCTGATTCCATTCCAGCAAGAGTTTGTGACGTTCTTCCTCGCTCAACAATTCCAGCAAGGCCATCGGCACATCTGGTGCGTTTACAAGCTCTTGCAACCAATGCCCGAAGCGGTCTGCCATTTTTTCAATCGTGGATGGATCAAATAAATCCGTGTTGTAGATCATGTTCATCACAAGGCCAGCCTCGGACTCACCCATGGATAACTGAAGATCAAATTTCGCCACATTGATCTGAACCGGCATTTTTTCTAATTGTCCACCGGACGTACGATAAACATCCGCTCCCATTTCTGCCCATGTGAATACCGTCTGAAATACCGGAGAGTAGCTCGTATTGCGTTCCAGTTGCAGCATTTCTACAATTTTTTCAAACGGGACATCCTGGTACTCCTGTGCTAGAAGCGCTTTTTCTTTTACTTGGGCAAGCAATTGCTTAAACGTTGGATTGTCTTGGAGGTTTGCCCGGTAGACGAGCGTATTGACGAAAAAACCAATCAAGCCTTCGATTTCCGTTACATTTCGGTTTGCTATCGGGCTACCTACCAAAATATCAGTTTGTCCGGTATATCTGGATAAAAAGCCTTGGTAAGCGGCTAGCAGGGTCATGAATAAAGTCGTATTCTCTTGCCGACTGAGCGCTTTCAGATTCTCAAGCAGTTCGGATGCCAGCACAATCTTATGCATACTTCCGGCATAAGTTTGCATGCTTGGTCTTGGTCGATCGATCGGCAAATGCAAGACAGGAAGCTCCCCGGACAACTCCGCTTTCCAATAATCCAGTTGTTGGCCCATTACCTCATCCGTCAGCCATTCGCGCTGCCATACGGCGAAATCCGCATATTGAATCGGCAATTCTGGCAGCTCCGCACGTGTTCCACTTTCTGCTTCCTCGTAAAAGGCCAGCCATTCTTCCAATAAGATATCCTCTGACCAGCCATCCGTAATGATATGATGCATCGTGCACAGCAAAAGGAACTGATCCTCTTCAACGACGATTAATTTGGCTTGAATCAAAGGTCCTTGTTGTAGATCAAACCTTTTGTCTGCTTCCTGTTCGATATAGTCGTGGATTTGCTCTTCTTTTTCGTCAGCAGATCGATCTCGTAGATCAATCACGGGCAACGTTCGATACACATGGGGTTCAATGACCTGGAAAGGTTGCCCCCCTTCATTCGAAAACACAGTGCGTAAGATGTCATGGCGTTGAAGTAACGCATTCCATCCCGTTTCCAGCGCATGCACATCCCATTTTCCTGTTAAACGCCACATGTGAGGGACATTATAAGCCGTACTCTCCGGTTCCAATTGATGCAAAAACCATAGACGCTGCTGGGCATGCGATAACGGCAGCTTGTCTCGATGAGAGACTCTAGCAATAACTGGTATCCATTCTCTTTTGCCATCCCGGTCAAGCTCCGTAATTTTGGCATCCAGGCCTGCGATCGTCGGGCAATCAAACAAGATGCGCAACGGGACAGACAGTTGGAAGGCATCCTGCAAGCGGGATATGACCTGCGTCGCAAGCAGCGAATGTCCGCCCAAATCGAAAAAAGAGTCATGGATGCTAAGGCGCTCCACCTTTAAAATTTCACGCCAAATCTCTGCGATCCGCTTCTCTGTATCCGTACGTGGCGCGACAAACTCATCCTTCGTCGTACGCATTTCAGGCAACGGCAATGCTTGACGGTCTACCTTCCCGTTGGCTGTAAGCGGAAAAGCGTCCATTTTCACAAAATAGGAAGGGACCATGAAAGGCGGCAATTGTTCACTCGCATACCGCTTCCATTCTTCGACATCCCCGTCCCCGGTGATATAAGCAATCAGCCGTTTATCATCCGCTCCATATTCATGTACAAGGACGACAGCGTCTCTTACGCCCTCATGCTGACTGAGGACAGCTACAATCTCCCCGAGCTCAATCCGGTTTCCTCTTATTTTTACTTGATTATCTTTTCGCCCGATAAATTCGATTCCTCGCCCCGGCACATATTTCACCAGGTCGCCCGTCCTGTATAACCGAGCCTCGGGGTCTTGTTGAAAGGGATGCGGAATAAATTTCTCTTGATTCAACTCCGGCCGATTCCAGTACCCGAAAGCGAGTCCCTTTCCCCCCACATATAATTCGCCCACAAGACCAACAGGAACGAGCTTTTGCTTATCGTTCAGGATAAAGACCTCGGTATCATTGATGGGTCGACCGATCGGAACGGAATGTTGAATCTCGCTCTTCTGTGTAATGTGATAAAAGCAAGTAAATGTCGTGTTTTCTGTCGGACCATATCCATTAATCACCAGTGTATCCGGTAACATGTCCAAGGCTCGTTGCGCATGCTTGGCAGACACGATGTCGCCGCCCGTCAGCAATTGACGCACTCCCCTTAAGTCTTCAATCCGGTAATCGATCATTTGATGAAAAACACCTGCGGTTAGCCATAGCGTACTGATTTTCTCGTCACGCAGCACCTGTCCCAACTCTTCCAGAGACAGACTGTGATATGGATAAATCACCAATTTCGCGCCATTTAGCAAGCTCCCCCAGATTTCGAAGGTCGCCGCATCAAAGGAGATCGAGGCGAGTTGCAGCATGGTTTCGTCCGATGTGAGGGTTACGTAAGAAGCATGCTTCGTAAGTCGAATCACCCCTCGATGCGGGATGAGCACCCCTTTCGGATTTCCTGTCGAACCGGATGTATACATCAAATAGGCTAGGCTTTCCGAATTCGTGCTCTCTCTTACATTCGCATCTGATTCCTTGCTGATCTTGCTAGCGTCCAGATCGGGACAAACGATTTTCAATCCGTCCGGCAGTCTGGGCACCAAGCTTTCTTGTGTCAGCACAATCGAAATGCTTGCATCTTGCAGCATATAAAGCAATCGTTGCTCGGGGTAGGCAGGGTCAAGCGGGACATAGGCCCCGCCTGCCTTTAAAATAGCGATCATACTGATGATCATTTCAAACGAGCGATCCATGTACAAGCCTACTCGGCTATCTGCTCCAACCCCGCACGATTTTAAATAATGCGCCAATTGATTCGCTCTGCTGTTAAGCTCCTTGTAGGTAAGGGTTGCATCTTTGTATACCAATGCAATGGCATCAGGATGAAGTTCCACTTGTTCTTCCAATAATGCGGTAATGGAATCTTGCATACAGCACCTCCTAATGATTACTCCACATTTCCAGCAGTTGCTTTTCTTCCTCTTCTGAAATCAGTCGCAAGCCTTCTATAGACTCCTCAGGATATGCCATCACTTGTTCGAGCCAATTCACAAAATGTCCGATCATTCGTTCTATGCTGGACGGATGAAATAAGTCCGTATTGTAGCCAAATGAAATCGTCAACGAGTGCTCTGAATTCACTTCTATGGAAATGGACAAATCAAATTTGGCAACCTTGATGGTGCTTTTCACTGGTTCAATTTTTCGGTTTGGCCATTGCTTTACGCTCCTCAGGTGGGTCTGCATTGTAAAAATCGTTTGAAAGACAGGAGAGTAACTTGCATTTCGCTCCGGCTGAAGGACCTCTACTATTTTTTCAAAGGGCACATCCTGATTTTCTTGCCCGCGCAACGTTTTTTCTTTGACTTGGGCCACCAATTGCCTGAAGCTTGGATTGTCTTCAACGTTCACTCTGTAAACCAGCGTGTTTACAAAGCACCCGATTACCCCTTCCATTTCTTTTCGAGTGCGATTCGCGACCGGGCTTCCTACCAAAATGTCTGTTTGTCCGGTATAGCGAGAGAGAAAGCCCTGATAGGCAGCCAGCAATGTCATGAACAGAGAAGCACCCTCTTGTTTGCTGAAAGCTTTTAGTTTTTCTAGTAATGAAGGGGCCAAATCGATATGCTGCATGTCCCCTGCATATGTTTGAATGGCTGGTCGTGGACGATCGAATGGCAACTGAAGCACCGTAAGCTCATCTGCAAGTTCCTTTTCCCAATACACCACTTGCTCTTTCATCGTCTCATCCGATAACCATTGTCTTTGCCATACTGCAAAGTCTCCGTATTGAATGGATAGCGGTGGCAGATTGGCAGGTGTTCCGCTGATTGCTTCTTCATAAAACGCCATCCACTCGTCCAGCAAGATATCCTCTGACCAGCCATCGAACACAATATGGTGGACCGTACAAAGCAGTATATACTCCGATTCATCCTGCTTAATCAGCTCGGCTTCAATCAACGGCCCTTGACTCAAGGCAAATACGCGATCAGCACTCCGTTGAATATAATGCTGGACCTGCTTCTCTCTTTCATCCGCAGATAGACTGCTTACATCCACGACAGGCAGTGCTCTTGGTTGATGCGGCTTAACGAGCTGTACAGGGACGCCATTTTGTTTTGCGAATACGGTACGAAGCATTTCATGACGTTCAATCAATTGGTTCAATCCTTTTTCTAAGCCGGCAACATCCCATGAACCGCTTAAGCGCCATACATAGGGAATGTTATAGACGTTGCTTCCGGGCTCCAGTTGGTCAAAAAACCACAACCGGTGCTGCGCAAAAGATAACGGGATCGGTTCCGTTCTATCCACTTGCACGAGAGCAGGCAATTGAACCATTTTCTCGCCTTGACGCAATTCGGTTAGCCGCTTCGCCAAGCCCTCAATGGTCGGGCAATCAAAGATCGCTCGGAGGGGTAAATGTTGACCAAACACCGCTCGTATTCGCGATACAACCTGTGTTGCCAACAGGGAATGCCCGCCCAATTCAAAGAACGAATCATATACCCCAATTGGGTTTACTTTTAAAATTTCACTCCAGATGAGTGCGAGCAATTCTTCCGTTGAGTTTCGCGGCGCAGTGTAGTGATGGTTTACAACATGGACCTCAGGCAGTGGCAATGCTTTACGATCCAATTTGCCACTCGATGTAAGCGGCATTTCCTCCACCCGTACAAAATAAGAAGGAATCATATAAGGCGGTAATTGTTTTTGTAAATGGCTTTTTAATGTCTCGATCTCTGATGCCCCACTGAAATAAGCGATTAATCGTTTATCCCCCGGCTCATATTCATGGGCAATGATGGCAACTTCTCCTGCCCCCTGCTGCTTCCTCATAACCGCTTCGATTTCACCTAATTCAATCCGATAACCGCGAATTTTCACTTGATTATCCATACGCCCGATGTACTCAATATTGCCGTCTGGCATCCACCGCGCGTAGTCACCTGTCTTGTATAGCCTTTCAGATCGATTACCAAAAGGATTCGGGACAAAACGTTCAACTGTTAACTCGGGCCTTCCGATATACCCTCTTGCAAGTCCAATGCCCCCAATAACCAATTCGCCCATCACGCCTATTGGTTGCAGGTCGCCTTCCTTATTGAGGATATACGCTTGAATATTATCCATAGGCTTACCGATGGGGATTACCTTGCTATCGGCCTGGCAATCATAGTAGGTCACTTCAATTGTCGTTTCCGTAGGACCATACAGATTAATAAGCGTCGTATGGTTCCGTTGCCCGATTAATCGATGAAAGCGTTGAACCTGTTCCGTACTCAGAGCTTCCCCGGTTGTATAAACTCGCTGTAAAGTTTTGATTTCCTCTGCGCAATCAACGTTTTCCAAATGATCTAAAAAGATGCTGAGCATAGAAGGAACAAAATGAATATAGGTTACTTGGTGCTGGGCTACTGTTTTGACGATAAGCTCCGGATCTTTCTCTGTATGGGGAGCGAGGAAACATAGTTTGCTGCCAGTGAAAAACCATAGGACTAATTCCGTTACGGAAACATCAAAACAATAGGGCGTTTTTTGCAAGATGGTGTCATGCTCGTTCATAGGGTAGCGATGGACCATCCAGTTCATCCGATTGACAACCGAGCAATGTTCGATCATGACTCCTTTTGGTGCTCCCGTCGAACCTGAGGTATAGATGACGTACGCCAAATTTTTCGAATGGGCAACCGACTCAAGATTATCGCATTCTACATCCTGATCTGGCCTATTCTCTTCCAATAACAGGACAGGTCCATTGAAATCAATCGCTGTCTTGAATTTCTCCTGCATGACGACGACCTTCGTATCGCTATCCCGGAGAATGTAGGACAGCCTTTCTTTCGGAGCCGCTGTGTCCATCGGCATATACGCTCCACCCGCTTTTAGAATGGCAAGAATACCAATCATCATGTCGGGAGAACGCTCACTCATTAACCCTACTAATGTATCCGGCTTCACTCCTAGATTTCGCAATTTGCTTGCCAGGAAGTTTGCCCGGTTGTTTATTTGCCTGTAGGTCCATTGTTCGTTGCCGAATACAACCGCCATTCTCTCTGGCGTCCGTGCAGCTTGCTCCTCGAAGATTTGATGGAGCGTTTTCTGATCCTCAAACGCAACTTCCGTATCATTCCACTCTTGGAGGATTTGATTCTGCTCAGAAGCGGTCAGCATAGGCATGGAATGCAGCGTCCGGTCACTGTGCGTAAGAACGCTTTTCAGCAATTCAATATAATGCGCAAACATGCGGCGCATGGTAGATTCGTCATACAAATCCGTATTGTATTCCCAGTCAAGGCTGATACTTCCGTATTCATCCTTTGTTAAAAGGGAAGAAGAGAGCTCCTCGTGATTCGTCACCACGACGTTGATATCGAATTTGGCCGATCCGTTGCTAATGCCTTCGGTGAGTTGAATATTCAGATTGGATACAGGCAAATGAGTGACTTTTGCATCCTGGAAACTAAACATGACTTGGAATAGAGGGTTGCGACTTTGATCACGCTTCAGTTTCAACGCATCGACTACTTGATCAAAAGGAATCTCTTGATTCTCGTACGCTTCCAAGGCTGACCTCTTCACGTCTTGCAATACATCCCGGAACGTCATAGTGTCGGTAAATTGCTGACGGATCACAATATTGTTAACAAACATCCCGATCAATTCTTCCGTGTCTTTCCAACGCCGATTCGCGATACCCGAACCTACAATAATGTCTTCTTGGCTGGAATAACGATGGAGCAAGGTTTGAAACGCAGCCATCATGACCATAAAGAGGGTCGTGTTTGTTTTCATGCAGTAATCACGCAGTTGAAGATACAGCTCTTCCGGTATTAATTGGGTGAACATATTCCCGTTAAAGGTTTGATTGACTGGTCGTGGCCGATCAGTGGGCAGTTCCAGAACCCCATTGGCTCCTTCCAGTAGATTCTTCCAGTACGTTAGCTGCTTGTTTTCCTTGCCGCGCTTAAACAGCTCATTTTGCCATACGCAATAGTCTGCAAATTGAATCGGCAATTCAGCCAATGGGGACGGTTTATTTTCAAGATAGGCACTGTACAGCGTAAACAGCTCTTTTAAAAATTTGCGGAATGACCATCCATCATGAATCAGATGATGCTCCACAAACAAAATGACAGATTCCCACTCAGAAATCTTGTAAACAATCCAGCGCGCCAATGGTAGCTGCGAGATATCAATCGGCTTTTTGATCTCCATTTGAATCAGTCTTTGAACTTTTGCAGCACGATCACTCTCAGGTAAGTGCGAAACATCGATAACAGGCAATTCCACATCGAATGGTTCATAGATCACCTGATACGGTTGTCCATTTTTCTCATGAAAAACGGTTCGGAATATTTCATGTCTGCGCACAATCTCCGTAAAACACTTATTGAGAATAGGGAGCTCCAGCCTCCCACGCACTTTCATTGTGGCTTGAAAAATATAAGCCAAGTTATTGGAACTTAACTGCTCTAAAAACCACACTCTTTCTTGCGAATAAGAAAGCGGCAATTCTCGATCTCGTGATACCCTTTTGATGGCAGGGAATGCATCCACTGCATTTACCTCATCTGCGTTAGCTATGATCGGTACGATGCTCCGAATCGTCGGATAGGCAAACAGAGCAGACAACGGAATCTCTTTCTTGAAAAGAGCACGGATTCTCGCAATCATTTGAGTCCCCAACAACGAATGTCCACCTAATTCAAAGAAATGATCCTCGACTCCAATCTCATCGTATCCGAACAAATCCTTCCAAATATCCAAGAGCTTCGTTTCCCATTCAGTTTCCGGTTTTACATATTCCGTCGAAACATGCGGGCGACTATTGCCTACCTCTGGCAGTGATTTACGATCAATTTTTCCGCTGGGTGTAAGCGGGAAAACATCCATTTTCACAAAATACGCTGGAACCATGAACTCTGGAAGCTGAGCTTTCAGATAATCACGCCATTCTGTTATCGTTCCAGACCCGACCACATAAGCGATCAGCTTGTTATTTTCATAGGCGTCTTTTTTCGCCACAATGATTGCTTGTTCCACAGTCGAATGATTGCCTAACGTAACTTCAATTTCCTCCAGCTCAATTCTGTACCCTCTCACTTTTACCTGGCTGTCATTTCGCCCGATATACTCCAAGTTTCCGTCGGCCAAGTACCGAACCAAGTCTCCCGTTCGATACAAACGCGAGTCTGATCCTGGACAAAACGGGTTGGAAATGAAGCGTTCCTTTGTCAATTCAGGGCGGTTCAAGTAACCTCTTGCTACGCCTGATCCGCCGACATACAGTTCTCCAGCAACTCCGACAGGTTGAATTTGCAAACGGTCGTTCAACACGTATAACTGTGTATTCGCATTCGGTTTTCCAATGGGTATTTGCGTGTGCTTATCATCTGAATGGCATGGGAAGCTGGCCACCTCGACTGTCGTCTCAGTCGGCCCATACGTGTTGTATAAGCTTGTACCATAAGGAATCGTCAATAGATCGATACTTTTCGCAACAACATGAGGCGGAAGCACTTCCCCTCCAACTGTGACGTATTTCAAAGAGGATAATGCAGAAGAAGAACCCTGATTTTCTATATAATCCAATACGGCTTTCAACATTGACGGAACAAACTCAAGATGGGTAATTCGATGCGTCTCGACTGCTTTCACAAGCAAGGCGGGGTCCTTCTCATCGCTACTCGGGAGAATGTACAGGCTAGCACCTTTTAACATCCACCAAAAGAGTTCCCAAACAGAAGCATCAAAGGAAACAGACGTTTTTTGCAAAAGCCTGTCCGTATGTAAAAGAGGACTGCGACTCTCCAGCGTTTGAAGAAAATTCATAACGGAATGATGCTCAATCATTACCCCCTTGGGATTTCCTGTCGAACCGGAGGTATAGATGACATAAGCAAGATTGTGGCCGGTTACTTCAATTGCAGGGGGCTCCGTGCTTTCATTCGACAAATTTTCGCAATAATCCAACAATTTTACCCCTTTTATTCCGTCAGGCACTTTTGTTGCGGACGCTTCATCCACAATCACTACTTGTAAAGCTGCATCTTCCATAACATAGTGGAGTCTTTGAACAGGATAAGCAGGATCGATCGGTACATAAGCGCCTCCTGCTTTCAACACACCTAATATGCTCACGATCATTTCTATGGAACGCTCTTGGCATATCCCCACCAATCCTTCAGTCGTTACCCCAATCTTCCGGAGGTAATTCGCTAGTTGATTTGAGCGGATATCCAATTCCCTATAAGTCATCTTCTCTTGCTTAAAAACGAGCGCGATGGCATCGGGATTGCGATTGGCCTGGAAACTAAAGGCAGTCATGATTGTATCAGGAACATTCGTGGGTTCGTCATTCCTGCACCAGTCGTCTACCAATTCTCTCTC
The DNA here is from genome assembly GCF_022026395.1 of Brevibacillus brevis. NCBI lineage: Bacteria > Bacillati > Bacillota > Bacilli > Caryophanales > Paenibacillaceae > Brevibacillus > Brevibacillus brevis. The sequence goes on from NZ_CP041767.1 coordinate 5,412,409, forward strand.
TTGGGATTTGGCTATCAGTCTCAACAAATCGATAGGCGTTTCGACATCAGTGATTGCTTGTTCAATCCAGTTGCAAAAGTTCTCGATCATTCGTCGTATTGTTTGTTGTGTAAACAAGAAGGAATTATATGTGAATGTTATGCGCATGCCCTCGGCCTCTTCGACATCAACACGCAGCTCTACATTTGCTATTTGGGAGTCGACAAAAAGTCTGTTATCCTTATCCCCGGCTTTTCCCACTCTTAAAAAGGTATGAAATAATTTCGTAGTTTCGGAGTTGCTAGCAGGCTCCTCCTCCAACACATTATCTTTGACCTCGTTCAACAGCTGCTTAAAATTCGACGTTCCACCAACAATTACTCGACTTGTAAAAAAGGCAGAGCTATCACCTGCTATCGTACCAATCCGAATGTCGTTTTGCCCCGTATATCTGTAAAGATAGCTATAGTATGCAGCTAAGAGTAGTGTAAACATGTCAGTCTCTTCTTGCATGCAAAGTAATCTTGCTTGTTCCCCCACCGTTTTTGACAAGTCAATCGATTGCGTCTCTTCCGCATAACGAGCATTATTCAGTCTCGGGACATCAAACGGAAGCTGTAGCAATGGAGCCTCTTCTGCCAATTCTGAAAGCCAATGCTTCACATGATCTTTCATGGTCATGATTATCCTCCCTTTTTGAGCTTGATAATGAAGGGGGAACCCTCTAAAATGGTGAAGTTCCTCACCCGCTCTGCTTGATCAGACTTTAAAAATGGATATTGGTCGGTAAGCCTCCCCCTCCTTTACAAAGTAGGCGTTGACTCAGCGAATCGTCCATGATAAAGACCGGACACCCGATTCGTTAAGGTGAAGCAAGTAAGCAGCGTCAAAAAAGGTCAGAATAGTTGACCAAACAAACATGTTGTTTCCTAATTTTATTGGGCATGTTCAAAGCGGCTACAAACGAGATGTGAACGGGAAGGTAAGTGAATCGAATTGCTATGAATTCGTGAAAAAGTGGAGTAGTGTTTGGAATACTGTTGAGTATGAAACACCTATGCAGGACAGTATTGCAATTGAATGGTAAATTGTTCCTTCGAATCGTGGAAAGGTAGCTTCAGATTCTACTAGGAAGAGGGAATTTTTAGAACAATTACCTAATCAAAGTATAAAATGTAATAGATTACCAATTAGGTACATTATACCATATCTGAATTTTATGTCAAATCATAGCGTATCCATTGGTTTATTATAAAACAAAAATAGACATGTTTACCTTCTCGGGTAGTCTGGTGTAGAAATTCATCGATACCTGAGAAGGCTGAACATGTCTATTTTTCCATTAACCTTGAAAAAGGGTATACCCTCCTACTACTATCGAGACTGCAAATAATATACCAAAGTACCACTTCGTAAATCGAAGACTGAACCACGAGCCTTCCCACCATAAGATCCCGAAAAAAATTGCCCCAATCAGGATGCTACTTGCAAAAGCAATGAGTGCATTTTCCATCTTTCTTCACCTTTTAAAACAGAATGGAAAAGGGGCTGCCCTCCACGGTAGATCGAACAGCCCCTTTTTATTTACCTGACTGTAATGTGAATCGTAATGGTCTCGCCGCCGTATTCCACTGTAATGGTTGTTTTACCAGATTCCAGTGCGGTCACGACACCATTTTCTACAGTCACAATCTCAGGATCTTCCACTGTCCATTCGGCATCCTTGGTGACGATCTCCTCGTATCTATTTTCATAGACCGCATACAGGACAATCTCTCCAGTATTGTCTGCCTCCAAGCCCAGCGAAGAGCGCGATACTCGCAAATCTTTCACTTTCTTTTCCTCTACGACGAGCACACGATTGGTTACCTTTTTACCGCCGTATTTCGCAGTAATGACAGCCTTCCCTTCAGCCAGCGCTGTCACTTTTCCCTCTTTTGTTACCTCGATGACCTCTTCGTCGCTAGAGGACCAAGTTGCTTTCCCTGTCACCTCTTCGGTGTTCTTGTCATTGAAGACGGCTGTCAGCGTTAGCTGCTTCTCTTCATCGATCTCCAGCACCAAATCCTTGAAGGAGGTCGTCAACGAACGAATCGTTTTCGTAGAAACCGTCACCGGAATCTCCAGCTCCTCGCCCATATAGCGAACGATAACGATGTCTTCTCCCTCTTCTTTGCCTGCCGTAATGCGACCCTGCTTGACGGTAACCAACCCGTTTTCCGTGTCGTACTCAACATTTTTGTCTCGCGTGATGTCCTTGCGTTTTTTGCCTTCTACCTTATAAACTCGTAAGGTTGTGGTTACTCTCGGCTTAATCCAGAAGGACGGTTCGTTTGTTTCCAACTGGAAGGTGGGTATTTCCTTAACGGTTACTTCCACCGAAGCGGTTTTGTTCCCGTCTACGGTCGTCACTGTAATCGTCGCAGTTCCAGGAGCTACTGCCTTGATCTTACCATCCTCATCTACCTCGACGATCTCAGAGTCGCTGCTTTCCCACTTGACCCGTTTGTTGGTGGCATTCGTTGGTTTTACTGTGGCTCGAAGGCTTTCTGTATCGCCAACACGCAATGTTAACTGCTCTTCCTCCAGCTCAACTCCGGTGACCGGCTCTCCTGTTGGTGGATTCGGCACATTTGGCACGTATAGCTCAATGGAATCATCCAGTTCAACGGTGTTTCCTGCCTGGTCGCGAAGCTGGATCAGAACCTTTTTCATCCCATTGCCATACGGCAAGTTCCACGGTACCGTTCCCGTCACTTTTTCCCAGCTGCTCCACTTGCCTTGGTCATTGGAGATACGCATCTCGACATCTCCCAAATTGTCCGAAGCAGTAACATGCAGTCTCACGCTGGTGGAGCTGGTTAGACGATCATCATTGTTGATGACGAACGTTCCTGTTGGTGCTGTTTTATCCAAAGTAAACGTGATCTTGATTTCGTTACCGGAAGCATCTACAACCAGTAGTTCATGCTTACCTTCACTTGTTACCCGGTCGCCACTTGCAAACGGAGCACCGTTCAACGTCGCGGTTCCTTCGTTGAATGTGATTGTTACGTCATCTTTGTAAATACCTTTGTCCTCGACTCCAGTAACAACAGGCGCATCTGCATCCAGCTCGATCGTATCGGAAACGGTTGTAATGTGCCCTGCCCTGTCTGTAATCTGCATCTCGACAGTCTTGGTTCCATCACCGGACTTCAACTGCCATGCTTTGGTCGCAGTTACTGCCTCCCAATCGCTCCAGTCGTTGTCACCATTTGCGAAGCGGATTTGTACATCACTGGTACTGTCGTTCGCTGTGATAGCGAGCGTAACATCACGAGACTTGGTGGAATTGTCTCCGTTATTGATCGTGATAGATCCAGTAGGCGCCAACACATCCAGTACAATCGTATCACTTAGCTTTGTGACGTTCCCCGCTTTGTCCCGCAGCTTGACATAAACCGTTTTGGTACCGTTTATGCTGCCATCAGCCAGCTTCCATGCTTTTGACTCTGCAAAACGCTCCCACGTACCCGAATTGTCATCGGCGTTAGAGATCGCCATTTCAATGTCGTTCGTATTGCCTGACGCAGTGAGTTGCAGTGTAACGTCTTCTGTTTTCGCAAATTCGGCTCCGTTATCAATGCTGAGCGTTCCAGCCGGTGGTGTTTTATCCAGCGTGAAACGAATCGTCGTGCGATTTTGCGCATCATCTGTGACGACCAACTCATACGATCCTTCCGCAGTGACGACCGAACCGCTCGTAAACGGATTGCCGTTCAGTAATGCTGTTCCCTCGCTGAAGGTAATCGTTACGTCGCTCGCATAGACACCGTCCTGGGCGACTCCTGTGACGACTGGTCCAGTGGAATCCAGCGTGATTTGCTTTTGAAGGGCCACTTGGTTTCCTGCCGGATCTCTCAGCTCGAGATAGACCGTTTTGGTTCCATCACCACCGCTTAGTTCCCATGGAACGTCGCCTTTTGTCGGCGCTGTTTTCCAATCGCTCCACGTCAGGTTGTCATTCGACAAGCGCATTTCCACACCATGAGTATCAGCCGACTCCACACTCAACGTAACCTTGCTCGTGTTGGTATACGATTGACCTTGATTGATCTCAAAAGCCCCCGTAGGGCTGGTCATATCGAGTGTGATCTCATCGGTAAAGCTGGCTATATTCCCTGCTTTGTCCTTTACTTCCATGGAAACCGACTTGGTTCCGTCCCCCGTCAGCAAGTTCCACGCCTTTGTTGTGGTCAGCGTTTCCCAAGCAGTCCAATTGGCTGGATCGCTCGTATCATGGGAAAAGCGCATCTGTAGTTCATTGCTGAAATCGGTAACGGCAATTTGTAATGTGGTTGTAAGTGTATTGGTATAATCGGCGTCACCATTGATCTTGAGACTGCCCGACGGCTTCGTTTGATCAATCGAAAATGCAAGCATTGCTGTATTGCCCGCTTCATCCGTGACAATCAGCGTATAAGCGCCATCGTCATTGACGATTTCTCCGTCAGCTATCGTCTTTCCGTTCAAGGTCGCCTTTCCTTCGTTGAAGCTGATCGTCACACTCTGATTGTACAGCTTGTTGTTCTCTACCCCTGTGACTACAGGCGCAACCGTATCGAGTGTAATTGTTGTCTGTAAATCATGAGTGTTGCCAGCTTCGTCGATCAACTGTAGATAGACCGTTTTCTGTCCATCCCCATTTGTTAGCTTCCAAGACTTGGCGGTCGCCACATCCTCTAGCGCACTCCAGCTGATGTTATCGTTGGACAGCTTCATTTTCACCCTGCTGGAAACGTCAGTGGCATCGATTTGCAAAATGACATCTTGGTTATTCGTATGAGTGGCTCCGTTATTGATCGCAAGTGTTCCAGTCGGCGCGGTTTTATCCAGGGTAAAGGTTACCGTAGTCGTATTCCCCGCTGTATCCGTCACTACCAGCGTATACTTGCCCTCCACACTCACCTTTGTGCCGCTGACAAAAGGAGCACCATTCAATGTTGCTGTGCCGTCGTCGAAGACAGGTGTGACATCTGCCGTGTAGAAGCTGCCATTCGCTACCCCTGTCACAACAGGTGGCGTTTTGTCCAACACGATGGTACCAGATGTATAATACATATTCCCTGCACCATCACGGAACTTCGCGTAGACCGTTTTTTGCCCATCTCCGCTAGCCAAGTTCCATTCCAGCTTGTTGTTGACAGGAACAGGTATCCAGCTACCTGTAAAGCTGTTATCATTCGACAACATCACTTCTACAGGGCCGTTCGCATCACTTCCCTGAATGGTAAGCTCCACCTTTTCTGATGAAGTGGCTACGTTCCCATTATTGATCTCGATAGTCCCTGCCGGAGGTGTTATATCCAGCACAATGCTATCCTGCGCTTTCAGGACAGTTCCTGTTCCGTCACGCAGCTCCATGAAGATCGTTTTGGTCCCTTCGTTTGTCGTAAAGGTCCACATTACAGGTGTCGCAAACGACTTCCATTCGCTCCAAGGACCGCCTTCCACGTTCGTCAAACGATATTCGGGCTGGGCTGCGTCAGGATCATCATGGGCCATGGTGAGCGTCACATTTGGTGAATTCGTAAACGCAGCACCACCATTGATGGTAACCGTTGCTGTCGTTGGTGGTTCATCTACATCCGTCACTTGGATGTTCATCACCTTGGTGAATATATTGCCAGCCGAGTCTGTTGCGGTGATCGGTACAGCGTAAGTCGAGCTCGTTTCAAAATCAAACGTTTCTGTCGCCTTCAGTTGATTTCCGTCAACAGTAAATGGCACCGTAGGGTTTTGAATATGGAACGAAGCGGTGTCTCCTTGATCAGGATCTACTGCCGAAAGCGTACCAACTACCGCTCCTATTTGATTGTTTTCGGGAATCGAATTGGACGATAAGAGGATATCGGTTGGTGGAGTGTTAAGAGCATACGTGATTTCTAGCTGTGAAGCATAGCTAACATTTCTTTTGTCGTAGAAAATGATTTGAGGCTGATACAAGACAGGAACAGGTGGTGCTGTTTGTCTTCCTCTTAAAACAAAGGTAGCTTTTTTGTCTGGAATATTACTCATGACAAAGCTGGTTACATCAAACGATTTCCACCCTGTGAAATTAGTAGGAATAAACTCATTTGTTATGATTCTTTCCTGATACGAAGGTAGCACAGTCGCAAAATCATCGTTCCAATTGTCATCAAACGAGCCCCATAGATCAATGAAAGGCATATCTCCGCCTGTTGCTTCTACCTTATGCACATAAATTTTCAGAACAGCAGACTGAATTTTCCTCTCACTTTTCACGCCGCTCAGGTCAAAACGTAGAGCAGCATTCGCAGCCCCATAATCCCCACCAGAGTCTCGCGCATAGCCGACGATCAGCGTATTGGGAACACCCTGATAATCCAAGCCATCAGGATAGGCACCAAACGCATCCACGAACTTGTCTGCCTCTACTCCAATCTCTAGAAGTTCCGCTGCGTTGGCTTTTTCTTGAATAAGCATAGGTTGGACAATTGCAAACAGCAAAGTAAATACCAACAAACGAGCCATCATTCTTTTCATCAATAACGTTGTCCTCCTTCCTTCTTCATTTCAACTCCCCCTACTGTCGACACATTCCCCCAGCAAAACATCTGGGTGAAACAAAAATATGGTAACAACAGTCTTTTGCAAAAAATACTAACTAAAGTTATGTCTTTTCGTGATTGATTTTTTTCAATAAAAAAACCCACCGTACTGTTGCAAACAAAAAGAACCCCAAAAAATGGGGTTCCAATTTAGCGGGCGTTATTTAAGGATTAGCTCCTTCTCCCATGTCTTTTTATTGCCTTGCTCATTTTGAAAGACCAAGATCAATTTCCCCTTTTCCCCTTTCAACTCATCCTTGTAAAAGAAACCGGTGAACTGTCCATTGCCACTGATGTAAAAGCCATTCCCACCAGAGATACCTTCTGTGTCGTTTTTGATCGCTTGCTCTGTAGTGCTTACGATGTCAGTTTTCTCAGACTTCCACTGCATGCTAGCTAACGAATAGCCGGCAGGAAGCTTTTCAATAAAGAAATCGAAGCTATTCCCCTCGATGGGTTTCGGTTCCTGGTCGACCACGACGAGAATTTCTTTTTCCTGCTGTTCTGCGGCAATGTCTTGTGCAACTTTCTCCGGTTGTTTCTCCGTGTTTTCTTTGTTTTCCTGAGGAACTTGCTGCGGCACTTGACCAGTCGATTCTGAAGGAACCGGTGTGCCACAAGCACTAGTAACGAGTGATAGAACCAATACAGCCAGTAAGTTTTTCATATTATTCTTTTTCAAATTCATTGTCATTTCCACCTTTGTTTTCATTTTCAACCAACGTGAAGGAAAAAGCGACTCCATTCACGGTATTTTCCGCATCATAATCACTACCATGCAGATCGAGGATGTGTTTACAGATCGCTAATCCGAGACCCGTGCCGCCAGTTTTCCGCCAGCGAGAGCTATCTACTCGATAAAATTGCTCCCATATCCGCGTTAGTTGGTCGTCTGGGATGTGCGCTCCTTCATTTTCGATTCGAAACCGGATGCACTCCCGCTCGCGAACCCCGGTAATTCGAATCTCACTTGATGGATTGGCGTGCCGGACCGCATTGCCGAGCAAATTCACAATCACTTGCTCGATACGTCTTGGATCTGCCCATACGTTGATCTCTTCAGGTAAGGCGAGCCGTAGTCGTACCTGCTTGTTTGCCAGCTGTAGTTGAAAGGAAGCGGCTACGCGATCTATTATTTCCGATACGGGAAAAGATTGTCTACGAAGCAAAATGGCTTTGGCTTCGAATTTGGACAACTCCAGCATATCCATAATGAGCTCGTTCATCTTGTCGACTTCGCTTAAAATGACGTCCATGTATCGCTCCCGCTTTTCATGTGCGACATCATCTTTTAATCCTTCCGCAAAGCCCTTCACAATGCCAAGCGGGGTCTTGAGTTCATGAGAGATGTTTGCAATCAATTCTTTGCGAAGCTGCTCCATTTTTTCCTTATGCTCTAAATCCTCGCGAAGAGTGACATTGGCACTTTTCAGATCTTTTAATGTCTGATCCAGCTTACCCGCTAACGTATTCAGATGGCGAGAGAGCTCACCGAATTCATCCCGCGAATGAATCGAAGCAAGTTCTGTGAAGTCCAGATTAGCCATACGTGAAGCGGAATGACTCAACGTAACTAATGGTTGCGTGATGATCTTCGAAAAGACAAAGGACAGCAGCAGTAAGATGACGAGGATGACTGGCGTCGCGTATAGGGAATAGCTGGTCAGCATACTTACCGCATCGCTCACTGGTTGCAACGTCGTCACCGCCAGTATATAATTCGCCCCGCCCTGATCGGAGAATCGATGAATCACGATGGCATAGTTTACACCACTCCACGGATCAGTCCACTTCCGCTGGATGAATGATCCGCTTTTCATCTGTGTAATCTCGTCGGATTGCTGCGTCAGCCATGGTCCGATTTGATCAGCTACGAGAGAATCCTGATAAAAAGGGTTATGTGCCCGCTGCTGACTAGGCAGCATGAGTTCAGAAATAACTGCCGTAACCCGGGTTAGTCCATTTTCGGTCACATTTGTGGATGGACTTTGCCTCGCAATCCGTATCGGCTTCATGATCGTATTCTTCTCATCCATATAGATTCCGTCGATGGTAATCGTGTCTCCAACATGGAGTCCTTCAGGAAGATCGGTGCTTTTCATTTCTTTTAGCGGTAAGGTAATCACTTGATTTTTATTTGCTACTTTCATTTCCAGAAAATAGGGGTCGAGATTCAATTGCCTGAGCTGCTCATCTACGATCGCGATGCTGGCATCTGTGCGATTCATCAATGTACCCACCAGCTTATCCAGCTTGTGCTTGTCGGGAGGGAGTTTGGCGTACTCATCTGGGAAAGATGCCATTGCTTGCGAGAGCTCGCTTACTTTCGCATTTAGATAAAAGCGCTCAAAGAAAAATTTTTCCCCTATCAATATCAAAGCGTAGAGCAAAAAGACAAAAACAAAAGTGGCGGCAAATAATTTTGTCACAACGTTTAGTCGAACTCGTTTCATCGCTTTGCCTCAAACTTATATCCAAAACGGATCATCGTCTGAATCAGATGCTGCTCTGTATCCAACTTGGCCCGCAGTTTTTTCACATGGGTATCAACGGTGCGATGGTCGCCAAAGTAGTCCATCCCCCAAACCCCATTCAATATGCTATCTCGGGACAAGACCGTCCCTTCATGCTTGATGAAGAACAGAAGCAGCTCATACTCTTTTGGTGTCAATGAAACCGGGACGCCGGCAATCGTGACAGTGTGAGCTCGTTTGTTTACCGTCAATGCTCCAAACTGAGCGATATCATCTCCCCTCCCGATGCTCCCCTCTGCTCTTTTCATCAGAGCTTTGGCACGGGCCACTAATACTTTTGGGCTAAACGGTTTGGTGACATATTCGTCTGCGCCAAGCTCAAAACCCATCAACTGGTCATCGTCGTCTACTCTTGCTGTAATGATCATGATGGGAATGTCGGATTGTTGGCGGATTTTTCTGCACACCGACCAGCCATCCATCTCGGGCATCATGATATCTAACACAACTAAATCGACAGAGTGCAGAGCGAAAAGCTCCATCGCCATTTTACCGTGCTGCGCTTCGTACACTTCCCAAGCTTCTTTTTTAAAATAATCCGATACAAATTCACGTATGAGCTCGTCGTCCTCTACGAGTAACACTTTCCGTTTCATTTCCGCACTCCTTACTCATGGTTGTGCATTTATTGCATAGATTACCAATTTATCGTGAAACATACGAATCCGTTTCTCACCGTCACCATTCCATGACCGCCAACCTTGGTTTTACAAGATGAGTATAGATGGCTGATGTGACCGTTGTGTGTACATGAGATGGATTTCCAAAGAAAACAAATGACTTAGGCCACTGAAAACATACAAAACGAGCCTTAGAATTGATTCTATAGACTCGTTTTTCTTTCGTTATTTTGTTGATCTTGAAAGAGTGGACTTTTTCAGTGGCCTCCGTATCGGCGGGGGGATTCTAATGGTCGAGCTCACTTTCTCTTAATCTGACGATTGCTTGTGCACGATTTTTTACCTGGAGCTTGCTAAAAATCTGATGCACATGCCCTTTTACCGTCCCTAGTGTGAGATGCAGCTTGTCCGCAATCTCCGAGTTGGACAACCCTTCACCAATCAGTGCCAGTACTTCCGATTCTCTTTCCGTCAATTTTTCCAAGGAAGGGGATACCCGGATTTGAATATCAAGCGTAGGAAATTCCTTCTCCACGCTTTTGAGCAGCATCGAAAGATAAACCATCTCTTGCTTGGATACGTTTTTGCTTTTATAGAGCGAGTAAAGCATTTTGGCAACACCGGGACCTTCATCCAAAAAAGTGCGGACATAGCCTTCTGGCGCGGCTAACGTCACCGCCATGCGCATACACTCTATCGCTTCATGCTGCTGTTTTTGGATCATGTAAGCTTGACTGAGCAGAAGAAAGGCTTCAATCCGACTCCCGAGCCGATCCTTTATTTCCGCCTCGTGCTTTAAGCTGGTTAGCAGCATGATGGCTGCACTGTCGTTTTTTAAATAGATGTATACCCGGGCCAACGTCATTCTCTCAAATTCATGCCGGGAAGCGATAATATCTACATTCATTTTGGTATAGGGCTCGGCCCATTTTTCTATTTCTTCCCGTCGATTTTCTTCGATCCATAATCGGACGCGGAACGTTTCTACAAAAGCCATCCAATGAGGAGGCGCATCATGCTGGCGGCATAGCGAAGTGATTTCCTCCATGGCTAGCCACATCTCCTGGCTACGATGCTCTGCTTTTCTCCATCGAGCCAAAGTCAGATAAACCGGTACCAATACACCAAAGTTCAAAGAGATTGTGCCTAATTGTATCGCACGCGGTACGAAATATTTCAGCTGCTCAAAATCATTTTGCTCATAATAAAGCTCACCCAAAACAATAGAACCATAGGCCAATATACCAAGACCACTGTGCTTCCAGATCGCCCTTAGTTTTGGATAGTATTCATTCACGTTGGACAAATACCCGCTCAAGGCCACACGACTGCGCAGGACGTATGGCTCATCCGAATTCAGTTCAATGCCGACGATGAAGTAGCGGCTGAATTTGGGCTTCATGTGAACCGATTCTTCCATATATTTGAGGGAAAGGTCTACATTTCCCCGCATCACTTCGATATAACCCCGAAGCACACACATTTCTACTCGGCAGTCGTCATAGCTCCCATGATTCATCCGTGTTGCTTCGTCAGCCAATTGAAGGAGGATTTCCGCCTGATCAATTTCATTGGACACAGCATGCAGCCAGGCAAAAGCAATGCACAGCTCGGGGTTGCTTTCCAACCAGGACGCATCAAAGTATTTCATCCATCTGCGCAGTGTAATATTTTCGTACTGTTTCAACATCCACGGCGCATGTGTGACGATTAAACGGCTCGCCCGGTTCCAATCTTTTCCGAGAAACGCATGCTCAGTCGCCTCCATGATCCACCCGTGACTTTCAAACCAACAGCTTGCAGAGATATGTAGGGCAGGAAGCAGTTCGTTATATGTTTTCCTTACGTGGGAAAGCAGAAGTTCTGCGAACAAATGGTGATAACGATACCACTCATTTACGCCATCAAGTGCGATAACAAATGAATTCGTCCTCTCCAGCATACGAAGGATGTCGTGAGCGTCCGGCTCTCCGGTAACGGCTGCACATAGATCTCCTGTCAGACGCGGCAGTATGGACGTTTTCAACAAAAACATCTGCACCTTTTCTGGAAGTCTTTTCAATACTTCTTCCGTCAAATAGTCCCCGACATACTTGTCATTACCGGAAAATTGATGAATGACCTTTGATGCTTCTGGTTTTCCTTGCATAGACAAGGCTGCTAACTGCAAACCGGCCACCCATCCCTCCGTTCGTTTGCTCAGCAAGCCAATGGCTTGTTCTGACAAACTCAGACCCAGTTGCTCGCGGAATAAGCGCCGGCACTCCTCCTCATTGAACCGAAGAGTGTCTGAGCCCAGTTGCTTCAACTGTTTCCGGACACGTAGACGGTGTAGGGCAAAAGGAGGTTCCTCCCGCGTAATCAGGACGACATGCATATACAAGGAAGCATGCTGGATCAGTGTCTGCAATCCTTCATGGATGGAAGGCTCCTTTATGAGGTGGTAATCGTCCAATACCAGATAAAAGTCACGATCAAACCCCGCAATTTCCTCGAGCAGCACAGACATCAACTGCTCAGCAGAAGCCGTGTACTGTGGGTGAAGCACCGAGGAAGATTCTTTGCCCGAGCCTTCCTGTGCCATATCAATTGCTCTGGCAAAATATCGCCAAAAGCGCACGGGATCATTATCTGATTCATCCAGGGAGATCCAACCGGTCGGTTTGCCGGAATTTTGCGTCCATTGACTGACTGCTGTCGTTTTACCGAAGCCGGCTGGTGCGCACACGAGAATCAATCTTGCGGCGCCCGCTTCATCGATTTCTTTCAATATCTGACGCCGAAGTAACAAGTCCGAACCATACTTCGGAACATGAAGTTTGGTTGCAATAAGTGGACTGTACGTTAATAAATCCATACGCATCTCCTGCCTAGAAGTAAAATGACATTCATGAAGGAAACATGGAAAGTAGCCTTTCTATCGATGACCGGAAGCGCGATGAGGTTGGCTAACGGGGGAAAAAGAGATCATATTATGATAGGAAATATTGCTCAGATTAAAGATACAGCAAAGTGATCCCTGCGTGGGTATTTTTTTTATGAACGTTGCATCCAAACAGAGAAAAACCCAACTATCGCAGATGTCGGGTTTCCTTTGCGTCATCTAATCATTCTGTTGATTCGTCTGGCTTCTATCGCGACTTTTTTACTGTACAGCCTTTTATCCTGTTTGAGTTGCAGCACCTTGGCACACTGGTGCGCCTTTCTCAAAACATTACTGCTGTAGTTGTTTGTCGATTTCAACATCTGATCAGCCCAGCGGTACGCTTCTCTAGCCAAAGTCTCGTTACTATCCTTTGCCTTCAAGCTGATATCCAACAAGGTCTCGCTCAAGCTTCTGCCCAAACCGGCACTCCTCCAGGAAGAAAAGAGTTTGAGCTCTGGTTCGCACTGCTTGACGCTCGCAAAAGCCTGGACCCAATCCTGCTTGAGCAAATGGATTTCGGCCATTTTTAGCCAAAGGAATACCTTGTTAAACGAATCTTTCTGTTCCGGGAGATCTTGTATGAGATAGTGAAGTGCCTTGTCGTACTCTTCCAATTGTTTTGCCTGATGATACAGCAGAGAATAATTCTTTTTGTCAGAGCCGAGCTGCTCCTCTAGCTTCTCCAGTAATTTTCTGGCTTCTGCCATGTTACCGAAATCGCAGGCTCTGTCCATTAATGTAATCAAGGACTCATCCTCGAGATTGGCTGGGTAATTCCTCGCCTTGGATTGAAACCATCGCTCCATATGTTCAGGCGTATACATCGTTGCCAGCTCCTCTCTCTTATCCTGAAAGAAAGAGCTGGTTCGGCACAGATCGTTCTCTTCGATATACGCGATCGCCTCTTCAATCCCCGCCGAAATGATATACTCGGTATCAAAACCATAGTAGGTATCAAAATTGCTTAATTTTGCCCGTTCAAAAAGTGGGATATGGGTAACATCCTTGCATTTCGCCAACAAAAAAGCAACGATGTCCATCGATTCATAAAATCCCTGATACGGATGAGACTTATGCATCTCAATCTCTTGGCTCATCAAATAGTACAGGAGCTCCTTGTCTGCTTCCGTCACAGTCTGATCGTATTGAAGCTGAACGATCAAGGCGTATCTTTTCAGCCCGTTTTTGTCATAACCGTATGCATCCTTACATTTGCTGTATGCAAAAGAGCCCCAGAGGTCTTTGGCATGTTTGATCAATGGCAATTGCTCGGGTATTTGGTTGATTTCCATATGCGATTCTCCTCTCCCTTGAATGGGATAGCCACACCTTGCTCATCTTTTTCCATTCTAACCGTCAACAATTGACAATACAATTTTCAAAATGGTTAAATGTAACATGTTTACATTTCTTCAGGAGGTGCACAAAATTGGAGCAACAACCACCATCATCATCGGTACCGACAGAGTTTTCTCCTCTCGCCCAGCAAGAGCCACAAAAAAACATGGGAGATTTATCGAAATCGTATGACAGGGCGACGATTTTTTTCACGAGATGGGGAGCCCATGTTCTTGATTATATTCTTCTCGCTTGTTTTCTAACCGGCTTTCTCTCGCTTGGGGTTTCCATCACCAAAGACGCCAACAGTCTCTATTTCTTCATCCTAGCCGCCATTATCCTATGTTCTTATTATGTACTGTTAGAAGGACTTACCGGATATACGATCGGAAAATTTACATTCCGCATCATTGCTGTCAATGAGGAAGGACGGCCACCGGGGTTATGGAAATCATTTATCCGTTCCCTCATTCGCCTATTCGAAGCAAATGTATTTCTTCTAGGCGGGTTGCCGGCCGGTATCTGTGTGTTGGCTTCCGACAAAAGACAACGGTTAGGCGATCTGGCAGCGAATACATACGTCGTGAAAGTGAAGGATCTGAACAACGTCAGCAAAAAGCAAACAACCGTACTCGCTGTTGTCTTTTCCATCGTAGCCGTTTTATCCATCATTGGCATGATTTTTGGGATAATCAGTCTCGCATCAAGAACGCCTTCCGAAGAAATTTTCTTTAGCAAGGATAAAAAGTTTCAAATAACAGCCCCTTCGGATTGGAGCAAGGATTCATCCCTTCACGATGAAGCAGATATAGAAATCTCAAATCGTTTTAGCGAAAAGTATGTATTGGTCCTGTCAGAATCGAAACAGGATTTAGATAGTTCATTCACACTTCAAGATTATGCCCAAGCCATTGAAGCGAACCTTCAAGAGGCAGTAGAAAATGTATCCATTGATAAACAGATTCGTACGGTCGTCGACAATCAGGTGGCCACCCAATTCAATGCCAAAGGCGAAGTAGACGGCATTAAGGTCGCTTATATTGTGACATTGGTCGAAACGCCTACGCATTTTCATCAAATCATGGCTTGGACAGAAGAAAAAAGGTTCGAGTCCCTCAAGCAAGAACTGCAAAAGGTCAGTGCAAGTTTTCGCGAGGTAAAATAGCGACAGAACACAGAAGCCACCTTCATCAGGTGGCTTCTTCCCGGTAATCAGAAAACATTTTTCAGTTATTATTCCTCACTGGCCTTTTTGTTGGCTACTTGATTCCCCCATGGAGGTTCTGCTCTCATCAAGTGCCGTACAAAATACTCCCATTTTCTGCGAATAAAGTACGGTTCCAAAGAAAATCCGTGATGTCGGTTGGGCAAAATCAACATGTCAAAATCTTTATCCGCTTTAATCAATGCATCCGCCATCCGAATTGTTTGGGAAGGATGCACATTTTCATCCATATCCCCACTCACCAACAAGAGCTTTCCTACCAGATTCGCTGCTAGACGAGCATTGTCTTGATCTCTGTACAAGACTGGATCATACAGCCCTTGATAACGTTCTGCCCATGCTGCTATATACAGCCGTTGATCATGATTCCCACTCGCGGAAACAGCAACCTTGTAACAGTCAGGAAATGAGAGCATGGCCCTTGTCGAAGCGTAACCTCCCCCTGACGATCCCCAGATACCTACCCGGTCAACATCCACAAATGGGTAGCGCTCTGCCAATTCCCTAACCGCTGTTACATGGTCAAGTAAGCCTCCTGCTTCCTCCAATTTTCCGTCTGAGATGTCATGGAACGCTTTCGAACGATAAGGTGTTCCCATTCCATCCAGGATCAATACGACAAAGCCCAATTGCGCCAATGATTGCCCACCCCCCAGCGGATCATGGCTTCGGCCGGGATCGAGTGCGAAAGCTTTTGGTGTATTGATGATCTGTGGTCCCCCGTAAATGTAATCGACAACCGGATATTTGCGGGAAGGATCAAACGGGAACGGGCGCAGCATCACCCCATAAAGATCGGTAACGCCGTCTCGTGCTTTGACGGTTATCCTTTCAGGAAATTGGTACCCCATCTCGAGCAGCATTTCCACATCAGCGTACTCCAATTCGCGAATCAAGCTACCATCTACCGAACGGAGGACAGTAACAGGCGGTAAATCAACTCGCGAAAACGTATCGACGAAATACTTCATAGTGGGAGAAAACACAACATCATGCTCTGCATCCTCTGGCGTCAGCAACGACAGACCAGTTCCATCCAGGCGAACACGATACAGATGTTGATAGTAAGGATCGCGCCCCTCTTCTAGCCCTCCTCCGGTGATATACACCCATCCCTGCTGCTCGTCCACTGCCATCAGCCTACGTACCGTCCAGGGACCCGATGTGATCGGATTGCGAATCTTTCCCGTTTTGCCATCACAATGGTAGAGGTGGCTCCATCCATCACGCTCTGAATGCCAGATGAATGAACCGTCGGCCAATAATCGAATATTCGGATTGGAAGCTCCGAGATTATGCAGGTCTTGGTTCAAAAACGTATCGCTTTCTTCCCGCAGTAACGTGCAAACCTCACCGGAGCAAGCATCCGCTACGGAAAAATCGACAGAGCGGGCATCACGGGACATCCGGGTGATATAGATCTGTTTACTGTCGGATGACCATCCAGCCATTTGCATCCCCGGAGTGAGGGGTGAGACTGGACATGCCAGTAAAGGCTCGCTTTCAATCCGGACTGTGGTTCGCCTTTCCAGATGACAGATGACCAGCTCAGCCAAAGGTACGTGTTGATCGCCAACGAGTGGATAACGGTACGAGTGCAGTACCGGTCTGACTTCTTCCCCTTTCGGAGCAGATTGGATCAGGTGCATCTCGCGCACCTTTCTTTGGTCAAGACGGTGGGTCAGCAGCATCTTGGAATCGGGTGACCAAATCACTACTGGAGGAGACTTAATGCCATTCAATCGCTCCGCCACTGTCGAGAGCCGACATTCAGGTTGGGTTCCGTAATCATAGTAAGCCTTGCCGTCATGGGTTAGCCTGATACGCCTTCCGGTTTCGAGTGAACGAACATACAAGTTGTGATCATATACGAACGCCACCCATTTTCCATCTGGAGACGGCAGCTCATCCATCGACGGCTTTTTAAAATGATGTAAGGGCTTGCAGTTGTATTCCTGTAAATCACAGCTCCAAACAGTACCGCCCACCTCAAACTGGAATGCCGATCCACTCTGGGTAAACATAAGTTCCCCAAGTGGCAATGTTTCTGCATCATACGTTTTGCCTGCACTATCTGACAAACAGACAGCTAGTCGTTCGTGGTCGAATGCTGGCTGACTCGTATTCTGTTCAGCATCTACGATCACATATTGCCTCCCAGTACCCTTTTCCAGACGTATTTCACGGATGTACCAGAACTGACTCCCGCTAATCCACCGCGGCCTGACAAAAGCATTGAATACGGCGTCGTAATAATTGGTGGGATGCAAGCGTTTTGCCCTCTCATACTGTTCCCATGTGACAACATTCTCCATGTCAATCCCCCTCTTTCAAAGTGAGATACAAGAATCATGTGCTTCACATTTTTGAACAAAATTTTTCCTTATTTATCCATTTGCTACATGCATATGTAAAAAGCGAGATAATATATCTCCGAATTTGCTTTTTTAGCACCTGACACGTGATTTATTTTCAAAAAGAAAGAGGCGATCTCTCGCCTCTTCGCTCTAACATAGATTACTCCGCTTCCGCTATCATCGTTTGATTTCTACCTGATCTCTTCGCCTTGTACATAGCCTCGTCTGCTACATGTAGCAGATCTTCAGCAGTAACAGCATGAGAAGGATAGTGCGCAATGCCTAGTGACACGGTTAGCCGCTGTCCGATTGGGTTTGTACTTGTTTCTAAGGCTTGACGTATTCGTTCGGCCACCTGATAGGCCTCCTCCAAGCCAGCATGGGAAACAAGGACAACAAATTCCTCACCCCCAAAGCGACAGCTGACATCGTCAGGCCGAATTGAGGAAGAAATGATTTTCGCAAAATGCCTCAATACTTCATCTCCAGCCGGATGGCCATATGTGTCATTAATAGCTTTAAATCGATCAAGGTCCATCATCATAATAGAAAAAGGGATTTGCTCCGCCATCCATTTTTGCATGGTTTCCTCGAGCGTCCTTCGGTTCGTTAGCCCTGTCAAAGGATCTGTTCGAGCATCATGGGCCAATTGCTCCGTCTGCTTTTTGATATCGCTCAAGGCAAAGTGAATGGCACGAGATAACAGCTCGGCCTCCCGATTCCAATGCTGGCTACCCTCAGAGAGTTCCACCTCTTCTCTCCCGGCCTTACTCACAAGATTGGCCAAGGATACGAAAGGTTTCGCCACTTTGCGGGCAAGCCCGATCACAACTAACATTAATAATAAAAAGGGAGGCAACGTATACAACAACACGGATTGAATATCACGATTTAATTGTTCTTGAACAACACTGATAGGTGACACGACAACGACACCCCAGTCATTCGCCGGAACCTTTACGTACGCGGCTAATACCGTCTGTCCCCTCAAGTTGACGATCTGTTCATAGCCGCTTTTCCCTTGAATCAGCTTGCGTACGGCTGGATTGGCACTGATATCCTCTCCGATCCGGTTTGGATCACGGTGGAACAACAAATGCCCATCAGATCCTACGATGTAAAAAGAGGAACCTAGTTCGTCTGTTGGATTACTTCCAAAGATCGTATTCAAAATGTTATCCTCGTGAAGATAAATCGTTCCCCCGATAACCCCCCGGTAAATCCCATCTTTATCAAATATGGGTTCGCTCATCAATACAATGAGTCGCTTCGTACTTGATGTTACGTAAGGCTTGGAAATGTATGGCTTTTTTAAAGCTAATGCCGTTTTCGCCGTTTCCGTTTTAACATAGCTTCCTACTGTACCAATAGATCCGGGAGACACACTTTGAACACGCCCCGTTTCATCTACCACGGTAACCGAATTAAAATAGTTGTTTGTACGACGGATCAACTCAAGCTTGGAATATACCTCATCCGCATTCATCTCGTTCCGATTGGAAAAGATGCTTGCCGAATACTGTAAGCTACTGCGCATGGATTTAATCAAAGCATCTAGGGTATGACTCATTTTGATTGCACTCGTATGATTTAAGGTCAAAGTCGTGTTAATCAGTGCCTGTTTTTTGGATTGATAGAATGAGATAAGGAGGATGGTGACAGTCAAGACAACGGATAAAGAGACTAGTCCTGTTAAAAGTGTCACTAGACTAATCTTTTTCGGGCGGTTTGCTCTTTTTAGTAAGACAGGCATTGGATGCCCCCTTGTATTTGGCATATAGCTGTTAGGCAATAAATAAAAAATAGTCTAACACTTGATAATATTACTTTCAAGTATACAAGAAAGTTCAAGCAACGATCTTGGCTTGGGGACATAAAAAATCCACCTTTGTCAGGTGGTGGTTTGTATTACAACATTATCTAGGAGACCCGAAAGCTTTGTCTTCTCATCCACATCGTTGCAACCCACTTTTCCCCATGGATCACTTGTGCACCTGCATGCAAAGTGAATTCGTTTAATTCTTGATTCCTGTAAAAATATTCAAAGTAGACCGCCATGCCTTTGGTTGGGAAAACAGATAAATGAAGCAAAGGGAACACCGTTTCACCGCCTTGCTCCACATCATTCAAATACATCACGAGCGTACTAATGCGATTGTTCGTACTTGCGCGACTCGTTTCTGCAAAGAAATCATGATGAGGTTTATATTCCTGGCCAGGGGTATATCGTAGAACTTGCAAACCATCGCCATGCTCAATCGGAATGTTCATGATTTGAGAGATTCGCTTCTCGATCCTTGTAATCGTCTCCGTCTGCTCGCAGAACACCCCGCTGCTCGTCCGAATAGAATTGACTGAACGATCTTCGCCTATTTTTGAGCGTTGCAATCGTTCTCGAGAATGTTCGATTAGCTCATCGCATTCGTGATCACTAAGCACATTTCCTAACACGGCAACCAGCGGTTCCTCATATTTGGCAAGAATTCGAATCTCTCGATCTTCTGTCTTGATCCTATTTCCGGTATGGTCAAATATCGTCCTTTCTTTCCCTGTCGTGTGCCCTATCATCCCTATGCACCCCATATATATGACATCCGTCGCAAAAAATAGAATACCATAAAATGGGTAAATCCAATCAACAAACTTTTGAAAAGCACAAACATTTTTAACTATAGAAAAAGCACCTTCATTATGAACAAAACCCGTCTCCTATATGGGAAGGGACGGGTTTCTAAATACTCTGGCTAAGTAGCATCTGTGAAAAGCTATTCTCATGCCTCTTTTTGTTTTTGAACGTGGTACAAATTCTTCCGGAAAACACTGATCATGTATCCGCAAACCCCACCTATTAGAGAAGGCAGCACCCAGCCCAAACCTACGTCATACATTGGAAGGTACTGAGTAAAAAAATGATGGGCAAAACTGTTTTCGAGTCCAGCAGCCTTTAAGCCATCAAACAGACTAATCAGAAAAGTCAAAAGTAAACTTCCTTGATACACTTCTGGCCGGCCCTTGAATGCTTTGTGCAGAAACGTCATGAAGAGTAACGAGATCGCAATCGGATACATCGTCATTAAGATCGGAACGGAAACCTTAATGAGTTGCGTTAATCCAATATTGGCAACGAGTGTACTGAAAACAGACAAAATAACCGCGAATTTTTTGTAAGAGATCTTTGGAAACAAGGAATGAAAAAACGAAGAGCAGGCTGTAATAAGCCCAACGCTTGTAGTCAAGCATGCCACTGTAATCATTAATCCCAATAAAATGGCACCATAAGAACCAAAGTAGTAATTCGAAACTTTCGCCAAAACCTCAGCGCCATTTTCTAAGTGGCCCAACTTTTCTACACTAGAGGCACCCATAAAGGAAAGTGCGGTATAGAAAAGAGCGAGAAGTAAACCGGCTATCATTGTTGCTTTAGCACACGTAGCCAAAACTTGTTTTTTGGCAGTAACCCCTTTTTCTTTAATCGCATTCACAATGATCATTCCAAAAACAAAAGCGACAAGCGCATCCAATGTTAAATACCCTTCTTGAAAACCCTTGAAAAATACATGGGATGTGTAATCTGCTTGCGGGGCTTGAAGGGCTCCAATTGGATAAAGAATAGCCGTTACTGCAATAATTCCGATAAATGTTAATTTAATCGGAGTTAAGATTTTTCCGACTACATGGATAATTTTCATAGGATTGAGTGATAAGAAGCAGGCAATTGTGAAAAACACGATGGTAAATAGAATCAGCGGTGCCGAACCTGCCTGTTCTGATAGGAACGGCTTTATCCCAATATCAAACGATACATTGCCAGATCTAGGTATCGCAAAAAACGGACCGATTGCTAGATACAGAACAACGGTGAATACCATTCCGAATACGGGATGCACGCGACTGGCTAAGGAGCGCAAGTCGTCTACTCCCGAATAAACAAAGGCTGTGATTGCTAGCAAAGGCAACCCAACCCCTGTAACCAAAAAACCTGCATTGGCTATCCATACATTTGTTCCTGCTAATTGGCCAAGCATTGGTGGAAAAATTAAATTACCCGCTCCAAAAAACAAAGCAAATAACATGAATCCGATCGTAACTACAAAAGAAACTGGTGCTTTCTGTGACACAACAATCCTCCTAATTATTCTCTATCTCTCATTCTTACATGCTCATGCAGATGGCTGCTAACCCAACCCTCATTTATTCATTCTGATACTATACTCCAAATAAACATTCTTTTCAAACACATGATAACCCAAAGCACCGCTCGCAAGAGAAAGACACTCCGAGTTGTCAAAAAACCAAATTTACATCCCTGATACAGTTTACTACAAGCACCCATATATCGCATCTGGAAGTACCTTCCCTAGAAAGCACCAAAAACTTTAAAAACATTTCAGAAAATATTTATTTTTCTTAACTTGAAATACATTGGCAATTTTCCTTATAATTACATTCAAACCTATTAGTTCCATCACTCTGGAAAGGAGGTGTAAACACATGAAAAAAGTCGTAAAAGTAGCAGTAAACAAGAATAAACAAGTGCAAGAAATGAAAGCGTTGAAATGGCGCGTAGTTGTTGATGTTTGCTTGTAAGAGAGCCAAAAGGCATGCATGCTTTCCATAAAATGATAAAAGTTAGGAAGGACGGGATTGCCCATGAAAAAGGTAGTGAAAGCACAACTTTCTAACAATCAAAACGTTCAAGAAATGAAATTGCTTTTCCATCCAATTATGACACTTGCGTGTAAAAAGTAATCAATTGTTCAAGAGCACCTCGTGTGCTCTTGAATTTTTTGTAGAAAGTTCTCGCTTTCCATGCAGTAAGCAAACATGACGGGATGGTGCAGATAATGAGTCAAGCGCATTTGTTGGAAAGATATCATCAGTTGAGAGAGCTTGCCGAGGACGCAGATGCATGGCTAGAATCAGAGATCGGTTCCGATCTTTGGGTGGATGGAATTAACGTATTTTTAACGGTATCAACAGAGGATTTTGTTGAGGGACTTGAGCGATTCGAGGGTAATTACGGATTTAAGAACGATGGAATTGTAAGCACTATACGTCAATTTCAACATTATTGTAGAGATGCATCTGCGGAAGGTGAATTCCCTTTATACCAGGCTCTAGCAGTTGGGATGACCTGGTTGAGCTTACAGCCTCAAATAAACGGCGGCTATTTCAACTTGCCCGTTCAAATTACCAATCACTCCATCGCTTTGTTGTTAAGCCCAACCTATTTAGCTGTTTGGGCACATAGTTACAATGAGGGGATTGGATTATACTTAGATTTACATTCGACGCTACCCACATTATTCCGACCGGAGCATGGACGGATTTATCAAAATGCAGGATCGTATTTGGAGGGAACGCACATCAAGTTTCCTTTTCAAAATTACTTCCACGAAATTGCTCATATCCTCTTCTTCCATGACGTCTATCAACGTGTGCTAGGGAGCGTAGATGAATGTAGAAGCTACTGGACACATATCGAGGCATGCATTTACGGACTTGAGGAACAAGTGCTCGCTGAAATGATGGAAGTCCAACCAGATTTGCATGCCATCGATGATGGATTCGGAAGCAGTAAAGGTTTCGAGGAATTTATCTCTTATCGCTTTGGAATTCTTGGTGCTCAAGAAGATAGGGCTATACCAAAAGACACGGTTCGAACGTACATCAAAAGAAGTATGCAATTAGGCGAAGCTGATGAAAACATCCCTGATAATGAGGTAAAAGCGAGGATTCTTGCTAGTCATAAACTAGATGAGGAACGATTAGAAGAGCTCGATACTCACTGCAAGTCATTTGCTACGGCATTGCAGGTACATAGCTTGTGGGGAATCAAAAGCTATCGACGAAACTCGATTCCAGCGTTTCGTGAAGTGGTAGAGTTACTCTCTCCTGATGCGTACTGTCTGCAAAAACTCGAAGAATCTATGCGGCCAGATTCATGGGGGACATTAGAGGATCTGTTATCAAAAAATCCGTTCGATGAGATATGCTCGCAGACGAGGGAAAAGAATATTCAAGTTTGGAACTGGCGTGATACCCTGTCTCGTTTGGCAGAAATGCGCGGATATTTGGCAAGCACCGATGAATCTGGTCACGGTGAGACCAATCAAGAGCTATTTCAGATAGCAAATCGTTTAGCTAGAGTCATTCACGAGGAGAAACAAAAAGAGGGCCCGGCAGAGCAGCATGAAAGCCAGTACGCGGACATGAAACGAGAAATTAGCGAAGCATTAAACCGATTACCTAACGTGGAAGTACGCGACCATTTGCACAATCTTCTTTCCAAACCCTATTACTTTGTATTAGAGCCCAATTAATAGCTGACGATGAGTCAAAGACCGGCGATATTTCCTATGCTGGTCTTTGTTTTTTTATGTAACGTATACATATCCCGCGATGGCATTCAGATTTTATCCTTTTTTTAGAAATCGTTTAGGGTTTGTTTTGAACTTGCGTTTAGGATGGGGGTAAGACAAATGATTCAGATGGGAGCGGTTTTTGCATGCTTGAGATGAATAAAAAGATCCCCCTTCCCCCTCCTCGTGTGAAAATAGTGAGGTACATGTTTCTTGTCCTCGCATGGGTGTTTTTTGCTTTCCTTATTGTTCAGGTATCACTGGCAGGTCTTGGGCTGTTCGTCAACGGAGAACATTGGGAAATGCATAGAACCTTGGCTCAATATTTTGCACTGCTTCCAGTCGGCATGTTGGTTCTCTCTTTCCTTGGAAAGTTGCCCGTACATCTACGTTGGATTTGTCTCGGATTATACCTTATGATCGTTGCCCAGTTCCTTACCGTTATTTATTCCTCTCACTTAGGACTCCTCTCTGCGCTTCACCCGGTTATTGCCTTGTTTCTCTTCTGGGGCTCTCTCACCACATTAAAACATGCTCATAATGTAGGGAGGAAGAAGGCATGAGACTCCCAAAAATTTGGTGGGTATTATTTCTTGTATCTCTAGTGGTTATCGTTCCATTTATGTTTCCTTATTTAACCTTTGATTCTGCAAACAGTCGAATCACGATTATTCCCGGCACTGTTCAGTATCCTTTATTAGTTGCTCATATCGTGTCTGCTTTCATTGCTCTTCTCACTGGCTTTTTCCAGTTTGTCGATCGAATTCGCCTGAAGAACCCAAGGATACATCGTTTTCTTGGGAGAGTTTATGTGTACAGTGTGTTTATCAGCGGATTCCTCTCTTTAGCGAGTATCTTTTATGCAGAAAATTTCATGAAGGCAGCGAGCTTCCTGATTTTATCTTTGGCTTGGCTGTTCACTTGCTGGAAAGGGTACCGTACCGCCATCAACAGGCAATATGAGGAACACCGAAAATGGATGATTCGCAGTTTTGGAATGACACTGGTTGCCGTAAGCGCGCGTCTGTTGGTGCCAGTATTACTCCTTCTGTATTTTATACTGCACGGTTTTTCTCTTCCGCATGGGATGGAAACGGTCATTGCAGAGGTATTGAATGTAAACATTTGGGCTGGGCTTATTCTTAATTTTGTTATTGTGGAGTGGGTTATATTGAAGAAATAGGCTGTCTTCGTCACGCCACATGAGCTTGGAGTGGTAGAGCAAAGAAGGACTGTCTCGATCGTTGAATCGGGACAGTCCTTTTTGTAGATCGGTATTCGTCAGACACGGCTTTTCACCCAGGAATCAGCAAACTAACGAGGAAAGTAACCTAGAAGTAAGAGTTTCGATGCAGACTGCGTTTGCTTTTTTCTAGTGTCTTGATCAGCAAATATTTTTGTACGCCCTTGGATTTGGCAATGGCCAGTTGACCGTATTGTTCTGCTTCTGCCATGTTTCCTTGGTGATAGGCCACTTCAGCATTGAGTAACAACTGGTAGATATGGTTTTTGATCGCGGAGCGGTGTTGGATGTAGGCATCTTGGTTGTTTTTTAGTAATGCTAAATGTGCGGAGTAATAGTGACGATGCTCGATTGAATCAATCTTGCCGAGTGCTTTTTCTACTAGATCGTAGTTGTTGCGATGGAGTTCTACCACTACGGTGATGTAGGCGCGAAGTTTATCGGATGTGATTTTTGCTAGTTCTTTCTCGGCTTCCGCCTCGTTGTCGTGTAGATAGGCGTACAAGAAACGGTAGTAGGGTTGTTTTGAATGTTTGACGTAGTGTTCAACTGTTCTCATGTTGGTGCTGAATTTGAAAATATAGAGGTCTTTGCTGATGAGAAGGACGAAAGCGATTATGAAAAAGGTGATCCATACGATTGGGGTAGGTTCTATGTCTAGGAAGGAGAATGTTAAGCCACCTGCGGCTCCGAGGAGGATCATGGTTAGTAGGTTTCGTAGAGTGGAAGACATGGTGGTGGTGCTCCTTTGGTTTTGAGATTATTCTTTTAGTTTAGCATAAGAGAGAGACCCTGCACCCAAAAATTGGGCGAGGAGTCTTTAGTGGGGTTTATGGAACGCTTCTCATAGCTGTCCAAAGTTTCTCACATCAATGCGCCCAGACACAAAAAAACCACCCTAATCAGGTGGCTTCACTTTATGTATTTGGTGGAGGCGGGGGGATTCGAACCCCCGTCCGAAAACAGCGATACATGAGCATCTCCGAGCGCAGTCACTCATTTAAATTTCGGTACCGGATTCGCGGAGTGACGCGCTGACCCGTTACCTAGCCTGATTGATCTTCTTCCTTCGGCTCCAGGCGGAAGCCTCCGGCGTATCCCACTAAAGTTGAGCGCTAGTCATGCCACATGGGCGATGGAATGGTAGCGCCTCACTGGTTATTAGTATAACTTTTGTCATAAACTTAACCTATTATTTTTTAGTCCAATTTCTATTCTAATTAAGTTTTCCGATTAAGCAGTGATCTCCCCACACAAGATCATTCTAAGCGTTTCGAATCGTCTATAACGTTTGATCTTTGTGTTTGTACCCTCTAAACTTGCACCTTTATAATCTAAAATTGCTTGTATATATTCCTCTGATATTCGAGAATTTTCAAGTTCGTCATCTGATATTTTATAGTACTCGCAAAAAGTGTTGAAATTATATATTTCCGTTTTAGAAATGTCTCTACCATTGGTTATAAACCAATACGCTAAAGTGAATAAAGTAAAGAGATGTACCTTACTTCTTGCAAACATACTATTGATTGATAAGAATTGATCAACAACTGCCAGCATTTTATTAAACATTAAATAATCATCTTCAAGTTCATCATATGAATCGTTAAATGTATCATATACATTATTTATCAAGGACTGTGTTTCCGACTGAAACCCCAGTCTTAAAAATATTAGGATACTACTACAAAACTCTACATCTCTCATCCTTCTGACATCATTCTTCGAAAACACATCATATTTAGACCAAAAATCTAGGTTTGCTAGATCCTCTGAAAGCTTCAAGAAAAGACCATTAAAATCTGCTTTACGCAACTCCTGTGGGTTTAGTGAATAACTAGTACTGTTCATTCTTAAAAAAATTCGCTTAATCGACTCAATATCAACATCAGATATTAATCTAACCACCAATTGATATTGCCAAATTGTTAACTTATCCGTATCCGCAAGTTCTTCAAAAGTGCTATTAGCATATGAGCAATCTGTAAATTCTAGCCATTTAGGATTAAGTCTAAACGTTGAATCTGAAATATAATCAAAGATTGCTCTAAGGCGTTGTTGACCATCAATTATTTCATATTTAATAATCCCGTCTTTTTTTGTTTCCCAAAGATAAATCTCAGGTATAGGATTACCTATTAATAACGTCTCTATTAAACGAATTTTATCTTTTTGCAACCATACATCTCTTCTTTGATAGTTTGGGTTAATAGTTAATTTGTCCTCTTGATAAAGATTCCAAAGATCATATACTGAGAAATTATTTAAAGTGATTCTCATTATTTTATTTCTCCCCGTAATATTTTATCTTTCACTTTGTTTATTGAGCCAATTTGATAGTTTTTTAGTCCGTCCCATGATTCATACAATCTAAAATTAACTTCATGTAGGATCTTAAAAGAAGTTTGGAAATCCTTTGTTAGAGAATTGATATTTGCATTCCAATCTTTAATTTCTGGATTATAATTAGGTGGGATCACGTCAGTAATCATAAACTTACGGAATACAGCACTCGTTACATATTGATACTCATTAAAATTCTTACCAATTTTACCTCGATTACGCACTATTTCTAAGAGAACATCCCAGAAAATTTTAAAGCGTCGATCACAAATTACGGCTATATCTACATCGGAAGCCTCTATTTCTCCATCGTCAAACTCGCGAAATCCTACAAATGAATTTTCTTTATAGCTAAACCCTATTTTCGCACTCCCTACAATACAGATATTGTTAAAGTGTATATTCAACCGATTAGCAATTAATCTCTTTAAGTCATCATAATACAACGAACAATGTTCTGGGGGTATTTTAAGGATGTTACGAAAGTACCAGACATCATTGCCAAGAACAATGTTATTATATATTGTCTCATTTGACTGTTCTTCAAAGTATTGCTTTGGATCAAAAGTCATTTAACAATTCACCCAGACCATTTGTATTTTATTTATTCTTAATTAGTGTGATAATGCTACTCGTAAAGTTTAATTTTAAGCTTGTCACATTTTTATTTATTCGTTCCAAAACACAATTCGATACTATACGCAATACTTAATTAATGGCATCGCAAATTGTAGTCTGTTCATCTTGATTCCTGCTCAACGATAAAATTATTTCATATTAACAGATTAAACTAAGCTAAATCGTACCCACTAATTTTATGAATCCTCTCTGTTCACTTTCTATTTAAGTTAAGTTTATGAAGATACTGCATATATGGGCGAGGGTAAAGTTGGATAAGCATAGAAAATATGCTGAAACACCCGATGACTGACTTCTACAACTTCTTCGTCACTAAAATTATCTACGGGTAATCCGGTTGTATCATCCCAAAGGAAGTCACGGATTACACTAAATACTGCATCCCGAGTTGATTCTTTCTCTTTCCAATGCTCCGTTTTCAATTTACCTTCCTTTAACATCTGCAACAATTGCACGGCTACTTGTTTAATTCTGTCTATTTCTTTTTTATTTAGATCTGGTTTCTTAAGCAGGTCAAAAATGGCTAGACTCTCCACATCCAAACCCTCGCGTACTGCTCGACTTTCTTCTTCACCAAGTTCTTGTACCAGTTTCAACAAAGCCTCGAACGTCTTCTCAATCGTACTACGGTCTTTTTCTCGGTTGTACTCTTCAACAATCTTCTCATAATGTTGCTGAAAGTTTGTACGGAGTGGATTCTGCTTTAGAAGGCGAGCTAATCGGTCTTCAATTGCATTCTTTAGATTTTGAACAGTTGTATTCTTCGTAGGGCTTTTTTCAAACTCCTTGCGTAGGCGTTCAAAATCGATGTCAGCGATATTGTATGGTGTACTTTCTTCTTTGACTTGTGCTGGAGCAGTAACAATTGCTTCGTCTACAATTTCATGTAGTTGCTGAATAATATCACTAATATCTGCTTGCTGACGATCTTTTTCTAAACTCCGGTAAATAATGTTTATTGCATCGTAGTCCCTGCGATAATCGTTTACCCTCTGATCATTAAGGCAAGCTTTAAATTTCTTAAACACCGCACGGCACATGATTTCAAAACGCTTTCGTGTCTCATCATTTTGGTTCACGACATCTTTTGCCGTCATAATCGCCGCGTTCCGTTCAAAGCCAGTTTTCTGAATGATGTCATCTAGTGAGGCCCCACCTTCTTCTAAGAAAGCATGGACAAAAGCAATTGCTTCGTGCAAATCAGGTATCAACTCAGTTGCTGGTTTTGTAGGATCAACATCTCCACCTGTAAAATCACGTCCACTATCTCCTTGACCTGCATAAGTCGCTAATGCTTGTCGTAGGTTTTTGAAAATACCACAGTAGTCAACAATCATTCCGTTATTTTTACCTTCACTCACACGGTTTGCACGAGCGATCGTCTGCATTAGTGTATGCGCCTTCAACGGTTTGTCGAGATAAAGCGTGGATAAACTTGGAACATCAAATCCTGTAAGCCACATAGCACATACAATAGCCACACGGAATGGGTGCTCCGCTTTTTTGAAAGCAGACTCAAGGTCGATGCGTTCACCGTTACTATTAACGAATCCCTCTTTAATCATTTTACGGTGTGGTTTAATGTCCAAATCCCATTTTTGAAACTTGGCTACTTCGCCTTGCTCTTCACTCACTACGACTGCCATCTGGGTTTCCTTCATCCAATTGACTTGTCGTTGCCGATAAACCAAGTCTTGCTCATCCACGCTGTTTTGCAAATCACTTTCCAATTTCTGTGATCGTTCTTGCCAGTATCTTTGAATATAATTGTACATTCGAACACATGTAATTTTATCGATACACACCAGAATCGCTTTACCCGTTTCCCATGTAGTGGAGTAATGATCCACAAAGTCTTTGGCTATCTGCTCAAGACGTTTTTCTGCGGTGATGATATGATAATCTCGTTTCAATTCGTTTTCTAATCGTTGCTCAACGTCAACATCTTCTAATTCGAGTTGTTCCAGCTTTTCAGCTATCCGCTCATTTAATTCATTCGTAGTGATTCCAAGTTTTTCTCCGCGTGCATCGTAATAAAGTGGGACGGTTGCCTTGTCTTCTACGGCCCTTTGGAAATCATAAGTAGAGATATAATCACCAAATGTCTGACGGGTGATTTCGTCATTACTAAACAAAGGTGTACCAGTAAATCCAATGTAGCTAGCGTTAGGCAATGCGTTACGTCTATTCAATGACAATCTTCCGTACTGAGTTCGATGTGCCTCGTCACTAATTACAATGATGTCGTCTCGAGTTGAATAAGGTTGGCTGGGGTCAACGTCTTGGTTAAATTTCTGAATGAGAGTAAAAATGTAGGGTTTATGTTGAGTAAATAGAGTTCTCAAATTCTCTCCCGAAGAAGCCCTACATGGATCGCGATCGCTGACGAGTCCACAACCGGCAAAACTCTTATAAATCTGCGAATCAAGGTCTTCTCGGTCGGTACAAATTATAAAAGTGAAGTTCCCACCCAGTTTACGGTGTACTTTTCTAGTAAAAAAGATAATGGAGTAGCTCTTACCAGATCCTTGTGTATGCCAATACACCCCTAGTTTTCCTTGGCGTTCATGACGTTCGGTAATGGAGTTTACCGCTCGATTTACGCCAAGAAACTGATGGTTTTGAGCAAGAATTTTAACGGTACCCCCTGAGGACTCATCAAACAGGATAAAGTTTTCAAACAAGTCCATGAAGCTGTCCTTGTCACAAATACCTTTCAGGAGCGTTTCCATGTCTACTACTCCCTTTTCCTCTTCCGCAAGGCGCTTCCATTCATGAAAATGCTCATATCGGCTAGACAGGGATCCCACTTTGGCTTCGATCCCATTTCCCAGCACAATAAACGCATTGTGGTGAAACAAATGTGGTACCGTGTCTTTGTAGTCGCTCAAGTTTTGTTCGTAAGCAATACGAATGTCTCGATTAACATTCTTTAGTTCCATAAACAATAAGGGGATGCCATTAACAAAGCCAACTATATCCGCACGGCGTGTATAGATATCCCCTTTTATCCAAAACTCACGGACGCATAAAAAATGATTGCTAGTCGCTTTTTTAAAATCGAATACTTTCAGCCGTTCCTTTTGGAGTACCTGGTTACTGTCGTGATACGTAACCAGTACACCATCTTTCAAAAGAGAATATTTTTCACGATTAATAGTGAGCATATTTTGACTCGTACTATATTCCTTGATCTGTCTTACTGCATCCTCATATGCAGAGAAAGGTAATCCAGGGTTAAGTTCCTCTAACTTGTCCTGAAGGTAACGAACAAGAACAATTTCTTTTGGTGAGGTTCTTCCCAGTAAACTATCTTTACCATAAGTTTCGGAGATAGCATTTACACTCTCCCAGCCAAGTACATTTTGCATGTACTCGGCCGTGGTTACTTGTACGAGAGTATCTTCGTTCATACGGGTCACAATTGGATCTCTCCTTTCATCAGACGTGGAAGTAGGAGGTCGCGGGCTTCAATTAATATGTCATTCTGCCTTTGTAAATTTGCAAGTGATTCAAAGCAGTTTCTAGCAACCTCATTAAATTGCTCTAATAATGGGTTAGGTGGTAATACAAGTTGGAACTCGTTAAAGCAACTGATTTGAACGCGTTGCCGCCCTGAAGAACCGATCATACTCTTAATAGCATGTTCCCGAAAATCATAGGTTCGGGCTAAGCAATACACAAAATAAGA
The DNA here is from genome assembly GCF_022026395.1 of Brevibacillus brevis. Taxonomy (NCBI): domain Bacteria; kingdom Bacillati; phylum Bacillota; class Bacilli; order Caryophanales; family Paenibacillaceae; genus Brevibacillus; species Brevibacillus brevis. The sequence goes on from NZ_CP041767.1 coordinate 5,444,280, forward strand.
ACTTACTCTAATTCCTCTTAGAACAATAAACTCTGTTGAACCACAGGCTACTTCTTCTTGCTGAAGAAAATTAACGTAAGCAGTTTTCCCATTCTCTAAGCAAGGAGTGATTCGAGCAAAAAGAGTATCACCATTACGAAATTTCCCCGAAGTAGGCTTGTCTCGATTCTCAACCTCCCTTAAATTGATCGTCATACCCGTTTCCGAGAGACTGGACATAGGAACATACCGAATTTCTTTTCCTTTTTCCACACGTTCTGCTGGGTTTATTTCAATAATTTCAGGCACAAACACTCTTCTCCATCCAATTGGAACTCCATCAATGATTTTCACATGCTCATGCCCGGGAAATCGTAAATCGACAAACCATTCCTTGTAGAGCAATCGGACTGACTCTTCCAAGAGAGCTATACGACGTTTGTTGTTTTCAATCAAGTAATCATAGGGAGAAAGAACTTCAATTATTTGTCTCTGTATGCTTCGTTCAGGGATAGGGACTGAGATTTGAGAAAGAACCTTTTGATTTAAATTGGATATATTTGTCCCACTTCCTAGTAATGATAATCTCTTGCGAAACTCAGACGATCTAAAAAAATACGCGTAAAATTTAGCCTCAACCTCAATAGATAAGCGAGCACGGATACAAAAGGCAGAAAACGATAAGTTTGCAGGTGGGTCTTCCACAAGTAATGAGCGGCCAACTAGATCCCTATTACCATTACTCCTTACGAAAAGAATATCACCATTTTGTAAAAATGAATCATCATTGACTCCTACCGCACTAATCTCTCCAAGAGAACTATAATCTGGAACAAATCGATCTCCAAAATCTTTTACGTTTATCATTAGGAGACCTGTTCCTTCATTTTCTTTTGTATAATTTAGTCCATTTCTGAATTCTGCAATTTGGCCAAGCATAATTTCCTTCCAAGTCATACTCCAAGCTCCTTAAAATTCTGCATAATCTTGGTTGCTAACTCTATTGCCTCAGCATTTAGTCCTTCTAACTCAACATGTATGTCTCGTAGGGCTTCTTCAAAATCAAAGTCTTCATCCACTTTTTCAGGTGCCACACCGACATATCGTCCTGGTGTAAGGCTCCACTCGTTCGCTTCCAGTTCTTCTTTTCCAACCAGTTTAACAAGTCCCTCTACATCTCGATACACGCCATCTGGGAAACGTTGAGTCAGCCATAATGCTTGTTTATGAAAGTAACGCACTTTTTTTAGTTGCTCAACTAATTCCTGACAAGCAACATCTGCTTCTTTCCGAGCCTTTGTTATATCACGACCAACCCATAATTTGCTATCTTTAGCATTTAAATCGTTCTCGCAGATTTCAATCACACGGTTAGTTAATTTATAGAGCATGTCAGCATGTTTCACGAGATCGCGACTCTGATCAGACAGCGAAATGAGGCACTCTGTTTTGTCCTTAAGAACAGAATTACTCTTTGCGCAATTCTCCCACACTGCTCGTTCCTTATCTAGTTTCATGCGGTAATCTTCTACATTATTTGAAAAGACCTGCAATCCATCTTTGAGCTCGTGAAATTCTGCGAACTTTAATTTTTCTTCCTGAACCGTTTGAAGAAAAGGTTGTAAGACTAATTGTAGATTTTTAATTTTATCTATATAGCCTTTTAACAAGTTACTGTTTTGTTCACTATCATCTACTCGATTAAAACAATCTTCAGCCTCATTAAATGTCTGTACTAGATATCTTTCTACTAATTTAGAAAATCTCTCGTTTTCTCCTCGATATAACCAGACAATTGATAGTAGATTTTCCAATTGTTCCGGGCTAAAGTCGTAAATTTTGCGGGTTACTTTACGGTAGATATTACGTGCATCCAGCATCAATACTTTATCTTTTTGATTCTCTGGTTTTGCACGATTAAGGAACCATAACTCACACGGAACAGATCGTGTGTAAAAGAAATTGGAGCGAATGGCTACCATGATATCGACCGATCCTGTTTCAATAAGTTTACGGCGGACAATTGCCTCATCACGACCAGAACTGGAAGCCTGCGACGACATAACAAAGCCAGCTCGCCCATTTTCATTCAGGTAACTATAGAAATAGCTGATCCATAAGTAGTTTCCGTTTGAGACCTTGCCACTTTTATTGATACCTGGGAGTCCAAAAGGTAATCTGGGATCTTGTTTTATCTTATCCGCGTCTACCTCATCAACGTTAAAGGGCGGATTAGCCATCACAAAATCAATGTTACCTCTTACTCCCATTGGGTCTTCATAGTAGGTTATTGCTTTTTGTATATTTCCTTCCAATCCGTGAACTGCTAGATTCATCTTAGCCAATCGAATGGTAGTCGGGTTCTTTTCCATTCCATAAAACGTAAGCCGCTCTGCCGGGTTTTCCTGTAAACGCTCGACAAAATGGGCGCTTTGCACAAACATCCCCCCGGATCCACATGCCGGGTCGAGTATTGTACCATTTTTCGGCTCAAGAACGTTTGCAATAAACGATACTAATGAAACAGGTGTAAAGAACTCTCCACCATCATGTGCCTTTTGGTCTGCAAATTGGGTAAGAAAGTATTCATAAATACGTCCAAAAATGTCTCCCGTTGCCCGTTTCAATTCTTCAGGATTGAGTGTACGTAAAAGTTGGCCTAAAACTTCGTTATCCAATTCCTGATATTCTGATTTAGGTAATACGCCTCGCAGTGTCTCGTAATCCTCTTCAATTGATTCCATCGCTTCGATAATTGCCTTTGCTCTATCCTCACTGTCAGGAAGTGCAACTAGATTATCAAATTGTGCCTTTTCTCTTAAAAAGATTGAGCCTTTTTGCGAGAAGTCTTCTTTCGTCAACTCACGTGTTTTTCCACCGCGTTTAGGCAAATTCACTATAATTTCATCTTTTACAGATAAATATCTGCTGTAGGCATGCCGCAAGAAGATTAGACCCATTACGGGCATAAAGTATTCATTACTGGCATAGTTGGAGTTTGCCCTAAGTGTATCTGCCGCCCCCCACAGCTTTTTCTCAATCGCTTCGATGTTCTCTAATTGTGCCATATATCTTTTCCTCCATGTTTAAATCAACGTTGTATTAAAATCATTTACATCGGTATATATATCCGTCTAAGTGGCAACAAAGCCTTCTTCGCTACGGTCATTTTCTCATACCACTCACTAACTAGCTCAACCAATTCCGTTAGATCAAGTAGTTTAACTCCATTTTGTTGTGCGACAGATTTTGCTGATGGGGTAAATCCACCTGTAGAAACAAAGAGACTGCTTGCTCCAATTGGGTTTGCTCCTAGAAGCTGTTGTATTTCAGGGCCACCTGCGGAAGTTTTGCGATGTTTTACTTGTACTTTAATGATTGGCTTTTCGAAACCGAAAGCATCACGATGAGCAATGATATCGACACCGCCATCGGGACCTTTAGGACTAATCCGCACCTGATAACCCATTGCCTCTAATAGTCCACCAACCAAGTCTTGCATTTGCCAGGCATCAATCTTATCTATAGCGTCTTCAAGCATTGTCATCGCTTGCTGGATAAACTCTTCCTTATCTGCACCCGTGTCATTTTCATCTTGTGTAGTTGGTACCGGTGTATATCCTTGTCCCTGCAATAAACTATCAAATTCTTGCGCCCAACCGTCAACTCGAAACACTGTTGAAATACCACCGAGTGTGTTTTTTGCTCCTTGAGAAAGATCATCGCGTGAAATTCGTTTTTGTTCCCATTGAACCCCGATTACGTTTGGATAGTAATCACTAATAATAGCCGGATTGTGAGAAAATGGTTGGGTTACCGTGCCAATCAGGTATTCTCGTGTCTCTTTTGAGTATGTAATGATCTTGTCTCCCTTTTGTATTTCCCTGCTAAATTTCCACACTTGACTGGCCCACTGAATTCTGGTTCCAGGCTTTTCGTTTGTAAACACTGCATGAGCCTTCTCTACCAGTTTATCTCTGGTTTGATAAGACAAAGGATTCCCCAGTTTACTCCAGCCGATTGATACGACATTTTCCCCTAACCATTCCGGTATTAATTCATTACTATCTCCCGCTCGTACCATCCACCATTTGGTCATGTATCTTTCCTCCTATGTAGTAGAAACGGAACCAGAACTACATCAGTTATCATCTACCTGTCTTTCTCTCGATTGAAAATATACCTACCAAAACGTCGCCGCATGAAATGCCTATTAAAGTTGTATTGGGCTAAGTTTTTATCTTTTGTATCTTTTGTCGAGGAGTCCCTATTCAAACACTTGCCCAAAGCGTTACTAAACATAATTAAATTATACAATAATACTCTCGACCTATCTTGATTGAAATCTACTTATATTTACCAAGAATATTACATGATTGTAACACTGGAATGTATTTATCCACTATTTTTTTACATATCCTGCCTAACGGCGAAACTGCAATTATCTACAAAACTAATAGAGACAAGAAAGTTGAACAAATTTTTGCTCAGTTCCACAATACAGAATACAAGGGGGGTACCAGCCGTTTCATGCCCTACCCGGTTCCCATATGGACTGTGATCTACTGCTCGCCAGTAGGTTACAGTCCTTTTTTGTTTTACTTGATGACTATGTCAGCAAGCAGAGAAGATGAAAAGGTTCCATCACTGAAAGGAGGTGATTCAAATCATCCGGGCGTTGTTGATTCCAAAGGCTACCCGGAGAACAGATAGTTTGTTGCCATATATGTGTAGTGAACAAAATCTTGCAGAATGGAGGAAACATGAAATGGAAGTAAAGCTCTTTGTAGCCAATCTGGCAAAGTACAACGAAGGAAAACTGGTCGGACTGGTTAAACCTGCCGATGAATCCGGAAGAACTGATGGAAAGATTGCAACACGTTTTGGGTGAGGATGAAGAATACGCGAATCCACGATTACGAAGTTCCCTTTCATATCAGTGAGTATGAGAACGCTTTTGAAATTAATGATACCGCCCTTTTCTTGGCCCGGTACGACAGCAAGATTGTGATTGCCCTCTCTGAATGCTTGGTCAACCTACAGGAAGTTGTGTGGTTGTTGGAGTATGGTGAATACAGTGTGTTTTCGACGTGAACAACCTTTGGGATGTCGCTGAGGAAATGGTAGATGAAGGCTACTTCGGCCCCATTCCCCTTTCAATCAGTTGCTATCTCGATTATAAAAAGATTGCTAGAGATTTGCAGATGAACGGATGGTACATGCATTATACGTTAAGGGTTGCGGTTCGTCCTTACATCTGATGAGGATTATTTCTCCCTCCTCTACATGAATCAATATCACTGTTACCTCTGCCTGCTGTATTAAAGCGGGTTATTTGTGTTGCCATTCCTATGAACGTAGCAAGTTACGAGATTTTTTAACAAGGAAAGAAGGTGGTCTACCAATGAAGGAATTATTAAACATGCTGGAATTGAAACAGGCGGAATTGCTGGTACGCGAAAGGATGCTACGCAACAGCGACACTAGCCATCCAGTCAATGCACATAATCTTGAACAAGTTCGTAATCGAGTCAAGTCTTTGCAAATTCAGATAGACATGATTGACGTTCTGCGATCCGTTGAGAATGAGTTCAGTAAAAGAGAAAGGACTGATTCAAGTGCAACAAAACAAACTGAAGCTGTTGAACGACACTCTTCAAATATTGTTGAACCGTTTGGCTCTCAACGATGATATTCATATTCAGATAGCTGGATACGTCTTGCAGTCGGATATTGTCCGCTACAGGAAGTTTGATTGCGATCCTGCTATCAGCCAAGTAGTACCCGTACAATCACTTTCATCAACATTGAAAAATCGACAGCAAACCTAGATGACTCATCTGCATGCAAACCACACGCAGATGGGTCATTTTTTCATTTCAGCCATTGAAGGGAGGTGAAGATCAATGCGTAGAAAAGTGGACTTGTACGAACAACGAAACTGGCTGTTGGCGGCATTGCGCCATTTGAGAGGAATCAAGCAGATGCGTCCTGATTGGGGACGGTTATATGCGCTACCCTTTCACGACTGGTTCTCATAGAAATGCAGATTGAACAGATGGAAAAACAAAAAGAGGGCGTGACCACAAAGGTGCACACCCAAATAAAAAACGGTTAATTGCAGTTTATCGTGTTCCATCCATCGGCACAAGGAGGGTATTTCGCCCTCCTTATTTCATTTTATGGAGGTAATGTATGACCGATAAATATACCGCTCAACCAACTCTAACGACCGTTCTCTCTCAGCTTATAAACGTGAAACCGGAAAGAAGAATCATCCAAGACCTGATAGCTCGCTTCCCTACCCTCCCTGACCTGCTAGACGCAACAGAAGACGAGTTGAAGGCCATTTCCGGTATCGGGGTGGTCAAGACCCAGCAAATCATTTCTGCGTTAGATATGGCACGCTCCATATGCTTACGAGCGACCTTCCCATCAATTGTCCGATCTGCAAGAGACATATTTGAGCATCTCAGGGTAGAAATGCAGTATCTCCCCAAAGAGCATTTTGTGGTCGTTGGACTGGATAACAAAATACGGACTCTTTTCTGGGAGGTAGTCGCAGTCGGATCATTGGATGCGGCAATCATCCATCCACGAGAAGCGTTCCGTCCCGTGTTGAATAGGAACTCAGATGCAGTGATCTTTGTTCACAATCATCCCTCTGGCGATCCAACCCCATCCAAAGAGGACATCGAAATAACCAAAAGACTACGACAGGCAGGAGAAATTCTGGATGTCCGGGTTATCGATCACATTATCGTTGGGTTCGAGACATATTGCTCTTTAGCCGAACAAGGGCATCTATAACATACAGGAGGCCAAAGCTATGATAAATCAACCCTTCACGAGCAAACCGCATCATCAACATATCCTGAAAGAAACACAGCTAGTCGATGCCTTTCACACACTGATGACGCAGGTTTCCCATCCTCAACAAGCTTACTACGCTTTCCGACGAGGATATCCAACGTATCGCAGGCAGTAACGCCACTGCAACGAAACATTTGCGGGCTACGTTACATCTTGCTCATCTCCTTGCCGTTCCGCAAAAACGACAGCATGTTACTGTTCGTCATCCTAGAGATATTGTCCAGTATTGCAGAGACAACATTGCGAATTTCGGCGAGAGAACCACGTTCCTGATCGGGTTAAATACCAAGAACATGATCCTCACCGACTCGAATAACATCAGATTTAGCACGCTATACATTGAACCCCTAACAAAAAGCCTTGATATGACGAGCTTCCCAAACCGCAATGAATAGCGAGCCTTCCCCACAAACGAAAAAAGCCACCTCTACAGGTGACATCACTGATATGTAAGGTGGAGGCGGGGGGATTCGAACCCCCGTCCGAAAACAGCGATACATGAGCATCTCCGAGCGCAGTCACTCATTTAAATTTCGGTACCGGATTCGCGGAGTGACGCGCTGACCCGTTACCTAGCCTGATTGATCTTCTTCCTTCGGCTCCAGGCGGAAGCCTCCGGCGTATCCCACTAAAGTTGAGCGCTAGTCATGCCACATGGGCGATGGAATGGTAGCGCCTCACTGGTTATTAAGCAGCGAGAGAAAGTTGTTTGTTGCCAGTTAATGGCGTTCCGCGTTGTTGACGAGGTCCGCAGCCCCCCGGCTCGCTTCTCATGCTCTACCATCCCCGTCGAATCCAGAACGCCCCCCAGGTAGGTGAGAAAAAGTCTAGGTGAAGAGCCATTAAATCCGCACCTAGACTGAATGATTACTAACAGTGTATTGGCTTGTTGTTGCTTATTAAATATAGCATAGGCAACACCCAAAACTCAACGTTGATTGCTGCCAAGCCTGCCAGTGCAATCCAATCAACCTTTTTGGCGTTCGCGCAGAGCACGCTCGATATCACGCGCAGACTCTTTTTTCTTGAGGTCTTCACGCTTGTCGTAGTTCTTTTTCCCTTTGACAAGTGCGAGCTCGACCTTGGCCCAACCGCCCTTCAAATAAATGCTGAGCGGGACCAGCGAGTACCCTCTTTCGCGAATCAGACCATTGAGCTTGAGGATTTCCAAGCGGCGCATCAGCAGCTTGCGAGTCCGCTCTGGCTCATGGTTAAAACGATTTCCCTGCTCGTACGGACTAATATGCACATTGTACAGTAGCAATTCGCCATTCTGCACACGAGCGAAGCTGTCTTTGAGCTGGACACGCGCTGCACGCACGGACTTGATCTCCGTACCGGTCAGCTCAATGCCTGCCTCGTATACTTGCTCGATGTGGTAATCGTGGCGCGCTTTTCGGTTTTGGGCGATTGTCTTGGTTCCGGCCTTATCTTTTGACATGGAGATCACCTCACTTGTACGTACTGCGTTTCGTACCAGTTAGTCTAGCAAATTTTGCCCATTGTGGCAAGTCATTTACCCGGTAAATAGCCAACCCCGAAAAGGGAAACGGATCGTTCCGCGTACTTTTCGGGGTTTAAACAACTGTTTAACGGCGTTTCCGTTTCGCCTGACTGGCTACATTTTTGCGGTTCTTTTTCTTCGACTTGACGAGATCTTCCCAGAATCCCTTCTGGCGTTTCGCTGGGGTATCTCCTTCTCCTGCACCGATTGGCAGCACTTCTTCACCGCTCGATGCTTTGCCCGATCCAGCACGGCGAGGAGGTTTGTTCCCTTCCGTTTTGCGGCGATCCTTGTATTTTTGACGGATTTCCGCCGGATGCTTTTTGTCCTTTTGACGATCCGGTTTGCCTGGACGATCTGGACGGCCTGTACGTGAACGATCTTGTTTGCCACGTGTGGGCTTACGATCTCCACCTCGACCATCTATTACGCGAGGCGTACGCTCACGGCTGCCGCGGAATCCAGCCTTCGGCATCCCGACGATTTCGAAGTCGATGGTGCGTTCATCCACGTTTACATTGGCTACACGTACCTCGACGACATCCCCGATCCGATACTGCTTGCCTGTACGCTCACCAACCAGCGCAAACATTTTCTCATGGTAATGATAGTAGTCGTCGGTCAAAAAGCTGACGTGCACCAAGCCTTCAATCGTGTTAGGCAGCTCGACGAAAATCCCAAACGAAGTGACGCTGGAGATGACGCCTTCGAATTCTTCTCCCACTCGCTCAAGCATGAACTCCGCTTTTTTCAGATCGTCTGTTTCACGCTCGGCATCGACAGCCAACCGTTCACGTTGTGACGCATGCTCCGCGATTACTGGCATTTGCTCTGCCCAGTACCCCAGACGTTTTTCTGATATTTGATCCCCCAGCTCGATCCATTCGCGAATGCGACGGTGGACGATTAAGTCGGGATAACGGCGAATCGGCGAAGTGAAATGGGTATAAAACTCCGTAGACAAGCCGTAATGCCCCAGACTTTCCGCGTCGTAGCGCGCTTGCTTCATGGAACGCAGCATGACGGTGCTGATAATAATTTCTTCCGGTGTTCCCTTTACCTCTTCCAGCAATTGCTGCAACGCACGTGGATGGACAGAATTGCCTTTCCCGCGGATTGAGTAGCCAAAATTCGTGATGAACTCCATGAAGGCCATGAGCTTTTCAGCATTCGGGTCTTCGTGAATCCGGTACATGAACGGCTGCTTCATCCAGTGGAAATGCTCGGCCACTGTTTCGTTGGCAGCGAGCATAAACTCCTCGATGATCTGCTCCGCAATCGATCGCGTACGGAAGCCGATTTCTGTAGGGGTTCCCTCTTCATCGACGTAAATTTTCGCTTCACGGAAATCGAAGTCAATGGCGCCGCGCTGCATCCGTTTTTTACGCAGCTTCAAGGCCAGCTCTTTCATATCCTCAAACATCGGGACGAGTCTGCTGTACTTCTCAATCAAAGCTTCGTCCTTGTCTTCCAAAATACTGCGTACATCTGCATACGTCATGCGCTCATCTGTACGAATTACACTCAAAAAGATGTCGTACTTGACGGTGTTTCCGTTCGCATCCATCTCCATATCGCAGGAAATCGTCAATCGGTCTACCTGCGGATTGAGACTGCATATGCCGTTGGACAAGCGATGTGGCAGCATCGGGATCACGCGGTCAACTAAGTAGACACTGGTACCGCGACGATACGCCTCATTGTCCAGCTGGGACTTTTCACGAACATAGTAGCTGACGTCAGCGATATGCACGCCGAGTCTCAGGTTTCCATTTGGCAGCCTCTCCAGGGAAACGGCATCGTCCAAGTCTTTGGCATCTGCACCGTCGATCGTAACCATCATCCGCTCACGCAAGTCACGACGACCGCTGATCTCCTCCTCGGAAATCTCATCTGGTGCAGCCTCAGCCTCTGCTAACACGTCATCTGGAAAAGCTTCTGGCAAGTTGAACTTGCGGATGATCGACAGAATATCGACGCCCGGATCGTTCTTATGGCCGAGAATCTCGACGACCTCACCCTCAGGATTCACTCGCCCCTCTGGGTAACGAACGATGTTGACGACTACCTTGTGACCATCTACAGCACCGTTATAGGCTTCTTTTGGGATAAAAATATCCTTGCCGAGCCGCTTTTCGTCGGGAATGACAAACGCGTAATACGTCTCGTCCTTGAACGTCCCTACGACCTGCTTCATTCCCCGCTCGACGATGCGAATAATTTGTCCTTCCAGACGATTGCCGCCTGCTTCCTTTTCCACACGGACCAATACGGTATCCCCATGCAGCGCACCGTTCATATCATTCGCATGAACGTATACGTCCTCCGCGCCCTGTGTTTCCGGGATCACAAATCCGAAGCCCTTCGGATGACTTTGCAGACGTCCACGCACCAGATTCATTTTTTCAGGCACACCATACCGATTCGCTCTGGTGCGGATCACCTCTCCGCTCGCTTCCAGTGCATTCAGTGTTTTCACAAGCTCCTTGAACGTGGCAGAATCCTTGATTCCAAATGCTTCTTCCAGTTCCCTCACCGTCATCGGGTGGTATGCTTGCTCTCGCATAAACGCGAGTATTTTTTCTTGATCTTCCATTCACAAACCTCCTTTTTCGCGTGGCATTCCCGCGTTTCTCCATGACCATCCTATTATGTAGTATTCACCGTTCCCGCATATCGCAATCGGAATAGAGAAAAAGACAGCAAGTTGCACTCGCTGTCTTTCGGCCGTTCGTCTATTACGCTCCTGATTTCAAGAAATACCCGAGCAAAATCGCAAAAATCATGAAGCCAACCGCAAATACAACGGTCAGTTTCCCTAAAAGTGCGTCAATCCCGCGGGCTTTTTGTTTGCCCATCAGTTGCTCTGCGCCGCCACCAATCGCTCCGGAAAGGCCGGCACTTTTTCCCGATTGCAGCAACACGACGATAATTAAGCCAATACTTGCGATCACAAGTAAAATTTTCGCAGCCAATGCCATTTTCATTCACCTCAAAACGTATTTCCAAGGCGGAAAAAACCAATACAACAACTTTATCACACTTGTCTGGTAACAGCAACCCGCTATCCCTTCCATTATAAGAGAAATTCTTTCAAATAATATTGACCGTTATAAGGTAGAATAAGAGCAACGTGTTTTTACGAAAAAATGGCAAATTGTGTACTTTCTTTGTCTTGTTGGGTAGTCGCCTTGATATTGTCAAACTTTTGCCGTAAAATTACCATGAAACTTTATAATTTGCTTTGGGAGGTCTTTGTCAGATGGCTGGGTCCAACAAAAAAGACATGAATCAAAACGATGTAATTGATTCCGCGAAGGCCTTTTTTACTTCGTTTGGTATCTTGTTTCTTGTTTTTCTCATTGCACTTGTAGGATCAATCATTTTCCCACCAAAACATGGCGAAGAAGCAAATGGTGGCGGCGCACCAACTGCACAAATTGACGCTGCTGCTGTATTTAAACAAAATTGCGCTTCCTGTCATGGTCAAAATCTCGAAGGCATTGCAGGTCCAAACCTGACAAAAATTGGAGCGACGCTTAGCGCTGACGACATTGCTAAAATCATCAAAGAAGGTAAAGGCGGCATGCCCCCTGGAATGCTGAAGAAACAACCAGAAATTCAAGCGGTTTCACAGTGGCTGTCGGAGAAGAAATAAGTACATAGATAGCCTGTAAGAAAGAAACACCGAAGACTTTTCCTCTTCGGTGTTTTCCGCGTTAATGGGGAGGCTTTTCATATGATCATCAAGATTGAAGCTTTGGGGAAACAAATCCACTCCCCTGCACGTACATGGTTGTTCCGTGACGTAAACACTAGCATTATGGAGCCTACGATTATTGGCATTCTGGGGAAATCAGGTCAGGGAAAAAGCACCTTGCTTCGTATTTTGGGTCGTCTTTTGCAACCTGACGCCGGTACGGTTTTCCTGGAGAAGAAAGAAATGACACTGTGGGACGCGAAAGCTTGGCGAATGAAAATCAGTTATGTGGCTCAGCAGGCCGTTATGCTGCCAGGCAGCGTGGAAGACAATCTGCGGACAGTAAGTACCCTGCATCAGCGTCCTTTTGATAAGAAGCTCGCCTCAGCCTTGATGGAACAGTTATATATGGAAGAGATTGATTGGTCAAAACCGGCCGCTCAACTCTCCGGCGGTGAAAAACAACGGCTCGCTCTCGTTCGTAGCCTGATGCTTCAGCCATCTGTCCTGCTGCTGGATGAGGTTACCGCTTCACTCGATACGAAGAGCAAGCAGGCTGCTGAACGGCTCCTCGTCGATTTGCACCACCAAACGGGCACGACCTTAATTTGGGTCACGCATGATTTAGAAGAAGCACGAGTCGCTTGCAAGCGCATTTGGTTTATGGCCAACCACCAGCTCGCAGAAGACGCTGAATCTGAAGCGTTTTTCCACTCGCCCCAATCCGAGGAAGCTCGTGAATTTTTGCAAGATGGGAATGTCCACGCTGCCCTCAGTGAGGTGCAGCGATGACGCATACGCTTACGGATTCATACATGTGGCTACTCTTTGCCTATGCATTTGTTTTCATTGCCCTCCTGCTTTCCGTTTGGCAGAAGCTCGGCTTGGAAAAGGATATTTTGATTGGCACCATCCGCTCTACCGTTCAATTGCTCGGGATCGGCTACGTCCTACATTTTGTCTTTGCTGCCGATAGTGTCTGGTTTATATTATTGATCATTCTCATGATGATCTTGGTCGCTTCGTGGAACGCTGCCAGCAGAGCCAAGCATTTATCGGGGATCTTTTGGCGGATCTCTATATCACTTGCATTAACAGAGGTCATCACTATGGGACTGTTGGTTGTACTCGGGCTTGTATCTCCTACGCCGCAGTACCTCATCCCGATGAGCGGCATGATTATTGGCAGCTCCATGATCGTCATGAGCCTTTTTCTCACGCATATGAACAGAGAAGTAGAAGCCTCTCGCGGGGACATCGAAACTCTGCTTTGTCTGGGAGCGACTACACGCCAAGCCGTGCATGTGGTGCTGAAGCGAGCCGTCAAAGCGAGCATGATCCCCACCTTTGACACGATGAAAACAATCGGACTCGTCCAATTGCCAGGGATGATGACCGGAATGATCGTCGCGGGTGCCAGTCCCATCGAGGCCGTTCGCTACCAAATCCTCATTATGCTCAGCTTTAGCTCCTCAGCGGCCATTTCGGCGGTTCTGATCAGCATGCTCAGCTATCAGCTCTGGTTTACACGGGATTCCATGCTCCACCCTTAAATACAAGCACTGTCGGACACAGCTTCCGGCAGTTTTTTTGTTTTTGTAATGAAATGCACCCTGAGTCGTCAAATTACATGTAGAACGTACAAAAGGTGGTTCAGCTATGGACAAAAACGGTTTAATGGAGCAATGGTTCCTACGCTATGGCGATGATATTTACAAATTTCTTATTTACTACACAGGAACCCGCGATGTGGAAGACCTCGTTCAGGATGTCTTTTTAAAAGCGCTTCGGTCTCTGGATGCATTCGAAGGCAGATCGCAACCGAAAACATGGCTATTGACGATTGCCAGAAATACCGCCATCGATCATAAACGAAAGCAACGTCTGCGTAATTGGCTGCCAGACAAATGGCTGGCGAATGTAGAGACTGAAGAAAAAACACCGGAGGAAATTTTGCACGTACATGAGGAGCAGCAAGCACTTTACCATGCAATCCGAGAAGTAAAACCCGCATTTCGTGAGGTGCTCATTTTACGTGGGGTCAAGGGACTGTCCTCCAAGGAGACGGCTGAAATACTGGGGTGGTCCGAAAACAAAGTAAACGTGACATTGCACCGTGCCATGAAAGCTGTCAGAGAAATACTTGAACGTGAGAAAAAGGAGATGATTGGCGATGCGATCTAATTCAGACCATGACTTACTATCGAAATTGAAAGGAATGCCGGATATGAAAATGAACGGAGAACAAAAGCACGAGATCGTTTCTGCAATTCGCCAAACAAATGTGAGCAAATCTGGAAGGACAGCTTCCTTACGTGGTTTCGCTACGATTGGCAAGGGATTGGCCCTCTGCTCCGTACTTGCTGTGACCGTCTGGCTGGGTGCCTCACTCCTTGCGAACCAACAACAGAGTACATTGCCAGATACCGTTGCACCTATTGCTCCTGGCTCTCCTACCGCTTCTCCGGGACCCGGTCCAAACAACAGCGTGACAACACAGCCTATTCCGCAGTCAGAGGAACTCTTGTCACAAATTCGTTCAAATGCAAAAAAAGGCAGAGTCATCTCCCTTCCTTTCGTTCTGGAAAAAACGATAGATGAAGTAGAAAAGGGCTGGGGAAAGCCTGAGAAAACCTACTCAGCAAATGGACTGATCTACTCTGCCTACCCGAAAAAAGAAGTCGTGTTTGGCTACAACAAAGGCATGCAGCTCGTAGACATGCACAGGACAGATTCACGCTTGCAGCAAATCAGCTTGTCTGCCGTCGAAAAGAGCTGGGGAAAACCGAGCCGTATCAGCGAGTTTGGCGATCATACAATTTATACCTATGATGTGACGAGTGAATATCAGGTCAAGCTGATCTTCCAAGGCACGAAAAGCACGAGCAAAGAAGACTTGATTCTTGTGGAATACCAACTGTACTACCCGCAAGGAAACAAAAATCTGATGCTTTATGGGAATAATGCCGAATTGTTGCAAAGCGTGCGTGATCTCGCCGGGAAAGGCCAAATCATCGGCAGTCAGTATCGTTTAGAAAAAGATGTATTCGATGACGCAGAAAAACAGTTGGGCAAACCGGATGTCGTCTCCTTCGTCAATGGCATCACATACAATACGTACCGGGATCTCAACCTAGTCTTCGCCTTTAACAAAGGAATGCAAATCGTTGATATTCGTTCCTATGACCCACGCCTGCAAGCAATTACACTTGCCGAGGTGCGTGAAACACTTGGGGAGCCAGCTAGCAAAACCACAACGGGCGGCCAAACCATCTACACCTACAAGGTAACCCCTGATTACGAATTGAAATTTATTTTCTCAGGCATCATGACCGATGACCCAAACACTATCTTCATCGATCACGTAAACATTTACTACCCACGAGGAACATTCAACAACATGGCGGGATAACCACACAAAAAAAAGACGGGAGCATCAGTCCCGTCTTTTTTCATTATTTACCGATGATGTAGCCTTCCAGCTCATCCAGTACTTTATTCGCTGCGATTACGCCACCGGAAGTATTCCAGATGGTGTCATCCACTTTGATTGCTTTGCCCGCTTTCACGACGTTCAGGTTTTTCCAGAGTGAATCGTTTGTCCACTCTTGCTCCAGCTTGGATGCCTCGCCCTTGCCTGTTTCGTACGTAAAGTAGAACATGATGTCGCCATCCATTTCCGGAATGCGCTCTTTGGTTACTTCTGCTGCGAAATCGTCTTTGTCTTGGGCAGCTGGACGTGCCAGGCCAAGGTCTTTGAAAATCGCACCAGTGAAGGTGTTTTTGTAGTAGATGCGAACTTTGCCAGGCATGAAACGTACAACAGATACTTTTGTGTTCAGCTTGTCGCCCGCTTTTGCTTTAAACTCTTCTACGCGTTTGTTCCAATCAGCGAGGATTTTTTCACCCTCAGCCTTTTTGTTTACTGCTTCCGCGAACAAAGAGAAGTTTTCTTTCCAGTCGCCGCGTGGCTCTTCCACGAATACGGTTGGAGCAATTGCAGTCAATTGTTGATAAATTTTTTCATGACGGAATTTCATACCCAGAATCAAGTCAGGTTTCAGTGCCGCAATTGCTTCCAGGTTAGGTTGTCCTTCTGTACCTACGGATTTTGTACCCTCAAGGAAAGACTTGGTGAAATCGTAGAATTGTGTTGGATCATTAGCTGCACCTACAGCCCCTACCGGCTTCACACCGAGAGCCATCAGAGTTTCAGTACCTTGGTTAGTCAACATGACGATGCGTTCTGGCGTACCTTTAATGGTTGTTTCGCCCATCGCGTGTTTCACTGTGTAGCTTTGGCCGGAACCCTCGGAATTGCCTGTTGCTTGGTCAGCAGGCTTTTGTTCTGCCGGCTTTTGTTCGCTTGCTTGCGGAGTTCCACAACCGGTAACAACCAGTAAGAGCGCCATTAAGACAGCAAAAAAAGCTTTACCGCCTACGGTCCGATATGTACGAGAAAACATGATGAAAGGACCCCTTTCCCTTTTCTATAATGAGAATTCATATCAATGACAGAGTCTATCCTACTCCCCTGCTTGTCAAAAGTCAATCACAAAATGATAATGACTATCAACGTCATTGACACTTCCTTTATGTAGCTCTACACTTAACTATGAAACCATCTAAGAAATAAGGATGTAGCCATCATGAATACTTTTTTAGCTAGCAACTTTCGTAAAATTCTGGGACTGGTATTCGCCCTTCTCCTTCTGACTTACCTCAGTTATGCCAGCCTCATCTTTGGCGTCATTGACACGAGCTGGCAAACTGCGATTGATGCCTATACGAATTTTAACGGCTCCAATGAACACATCGTCATTAAAGAAGTGCGAGTACCGCGTGTGCTCAATGCGCTTACGGTCGGTTTTTGCCTCGGTTTGGCCGGAACGCTGCTTCAATCCTTGACGAGAAACCCTGTTGCAGATGTTGAACTGTTCGGTCTTAATGCAGGTGCTTCTCTTTTTGTTGTGTTCGCCGTTACATTTGTCGGGATCAGCTCCTTGACCCAATTTACATGGATTTCCTTTTTAGGGGCCGCTGTAGCAGGTTTGATCGTTTACATGCTCGGTTCATTCGGCAGAGATGGACTTTCGCCTGTGAAGCTGGTCTTAGCGGGTGCAGCTATCACCGCCTTGGCTTCTTCGATCCGACACGGCATGATGGTCCTGAATGAAAAGGCTACGGACGAGGTGCTTTTCTGGCTGGCAGGGTCAGTCGGAGGCAGAAAGCTGGAGTACTTAGCCACTGTCTTTCCTTATATGGTCATCGCCTGGATCGCTGCTTTTGTCCTCGCACGTCCGATTCAAACGTTGTTGATGGGTGATGACGTAGCAAAAGGTCTCGGACAACGCACATTATTGGTCAAATTCAGTGTTGGAATCGTCATTGTTCTCTTATCCGGTTGCGCAGTTGCTGTTGCTGGACCTATTGGTTTTGTCGGTTTGGTCACTCCACATCTGGCCCGCTATCTCGTCGGAATCGATACACGCTGGGTACTTTTGTACAGCGGTCTGCTTGGTTCCATCCTGCTGCTGTTAGCAGACATCGGCGCTCGCTATATTGCAATGCCTGTTGAGGTTCCTATTGGAGTAATGACAGCCCTGATCGGGATTCCGTTCTTCATCTATGTCGCACGCAAGGGGCTGGATAAATAATGAAAGACTACCTGTCTCTTCGCATCGGCAAGCGCTTTTCATCGTTTCAGCTACATAAAAGGACGATCTTGTTTTCGCTACTCTCCTTGCTGGTCGTCATCGCAGTAGCGGTTGTCAGTCTCGGAATGGGTGAAATGAAAATCGCCTCGCTCGATGTGGTAAAAGTTTTGTTGGGAATCGGTTCAGAAGAGAATGCTTTGATTGTGGAGCAATTTCGACTGCCTCGCATCGTCATTGCCATTCTGGTAGGTGCTGCACTTGCCGTCGCTGGTGCCATCATGCAGGGGCTCGTCCGCAACCCGTTGGCTTCCCCGGATATTCTTGGGGTATCGGGTGGAGCATCTGTTTTTGCAGTCGGCTTTTTGATCTTGTTTGAAACAGTGAGCATTAAGTGGCTTCCTCCCATCGCTTTTTTGGGGGCAACATTGACGACATTCCTGTTGTACGCCCTCTCTTGGAAAAAAGGCGTCACACCGCTTCGTCTCGTCATGATCGGTGTGGGAATCAAAATCGCAGCGGGTGCCATCGTCACCATGCTGATCATGTTCAGTCCGTTTTTGCTGCAAAATAAGGCATTACTCTGGCTGACTGGTAGCATCTACGGCGTTGACTGGAACGATGTATTCATGATTTTGCCGTGGGTCGTCGGACTGATTCTCGTAGCCGGCTTCCTTGCTAGACGCGTGAACATTCAACAGCTCGGCGATGATCTGGCAACGAGTCTCGGCAGTTCCTTGCAATTGGATCGTTTCCTCCTACTGATGATTTGCGCGGCATTGACGGGAACAGCCGTCTCTGTTGGAGGAGATATCAGCTTTGTGGCTTTGCTGGCCCCACACATTGCCAAACAAATGATTGGTCCGTCCTTTGGCGGTGCCATGACACTCTCGGCTTTCTTGGGTGCCATTATCGTATTGCTTGCGGATTTGATTGCACGCATGGCTTTTTCACCAATCGAAGTGCCTGTAGGAGTATTCACCTCTGCCATCGGCGCTCCGTTTTTCATCTACTTGCTGTACAAAAACCGAAATCGCTAGGAAAGAACTTAGTCCCGCTGTAGTGGTGGGGAGGAAACAGGAGAAAACGCTCAGATTCTTGTCCCACCCGCTGAGGGATTCACTGCCCGACTCCATGCAAAAAGCGAAACCGCGTCCAAAGTTGTTCTTTCAGGATGTTTTTCAGAGGTGGACGCTTAAGAGCGTGTTTCACTTTTTGCATGGAGTCTCGGTCGGTGTACCAAAGATCTTCGCTGTTTTCTCCTGTTTCCTCTACGAGCTTTCCATGTTAGTCCGATTTTAAAAGCCTTAAAAGAATGTAGAGCATATTCCGTTACTCCAGAGAAGAATATTTCCAGACGTAGCGACTTGTGGAGTCCTACCGAGCGGAGAAGGGATTCGCGGGCAAAAGAAACGCAACCGTGCCCATACGACGAAGCGGCTACCGCTTTTGCGTTTCCCCGCGAATCCCTTCGGAGCGGACAGTACACACTTCCAGTGGGACGGAGCCTGGAGCCTAGACTGGAAATATTCTTCTCCCCACCAGAGCCACATGCGGCCCTGAAATTATTTTTTTACTTCCTATGCGTTTGAAAGGAGTCCAGACCATATGCAAGCTTTGGAAACCCAACAGCTTACGTTATCGTACGGAGAACGCAACATCATTGAAGCATTAGACTTAAACATCCCGCGTGGAAAAATCACCGTTTTCATTGGAAGTAATGGCAGCGGCAAATCGACGTTGCTGCGCTCTCTGGCACGTTTACTCAAACCAAAGGAAGGCGCCATCCTGCTGGAAGGAGAATCGATCGCGAAACGCTCTACCAAAGAGGTAGCCAAACGTCTTGCCATCCTTCCTCAAGGCCCATCTGCACCAGAAGGTTTGACGATTCTGCAATTGGTCAAACAAGGACGCTATCCTTATCAAAACTGGCTACAGCAATGGTCAGAAGAAGACGAGCAGATGGTCAACAAAGCATTGGCAGCTACTCAACTCACGGATATGGCTAACCGTGCCGTCGACAGTCTCTCTGGCGGCCAACGTCAGCGCGCCTGGATTGCGATGACGCTCGCCCAAGGAACCGAAACCATTTTGCTGGATGAGCCTACGACTTATTTGGATATGTCGCATCAGATTGAGATTTTGGACCTGTTGTTTGAACTGAATCAAACGGAACAGCGCACCATCGTCATGGTTCTCCACGATCTGAATCTCGCTTGCCGCTATGCCCATCATATCGTTGCCGTTCACAATCAGACCGTCGTGGCAGAGGGGTCTCCGAACGAAGTGCTGACTACCGACCTTGTCCGTACGGTTTTCGATATGGATTGCCAAATTACGCAAGACCCCCTGTACGGAACTCCTATGTGCATCCCGTACAGTAAAAGCCGTCTGGGCACTGTGCAGACCGAACAAAAAGCATTCGCTATGTCATAAGCTCCAAACAATAAAAAGACTGTCCATCGAGTGGTATGGGCAGTCTTTTTTTCGTAAGCAAAAACGTCCTTCATGAAGCTAACGGGAAGGTTGCTGCAAAGCCAATGTCGCTTGCTCGTCCATTTTTTTAACCATTTCGGGATCTTCGTAGGTTGCTATCTTCGTATCGATGAGCGCAAGGTTTTTCTGGAATTCCTCGATTTGCTTTTCCACTTGTTCACGATGAGCGATTAGGAGTGTTTTTCTCTCCTCCAACTTTTGACTACCTTGCTTACACCAATCACTGTATTCTTTGATTTCTTTAATGGGCATACCGGTATTTTTGAGGCAGCAGATTAAGGCTATCCAATTGAGATCCAATTCGCTAAAGAGACGGTTGCCGTTTTTGTCTCTTGAGACAAAGGGTAGCAGGCCTTCTTTGTCATAGTAACGCAATGTATGAGCGGGTAGGCCGAATCGGTCAGCCACCTGCTTAATCGTGTAAAACATACTTTTCTCTCCCCCTTGACTTAAAGTAAACTTTAACCTTTATGCTCACTATAGATCACATGTTTACTACCATTCAAGTGGTCCAATCAAAACATAAAGGGGATAAATCGCTATGAAAAAAACTCAAAAGATCGTGCTGGTAACGGGTGGTAGTCGCGGGCTAGGGAGAAATTCAGCTATCGCGCTATCTCGAAAAGGATTTGATGTTATCCTGACGTATCATTCTCGCAAGGAAGAAGCGGAATTGGTAATCAAAGAAATTGAGGAGAATGGTCAAAAAGCTGCCGCCCTGCAACTTGATGCGGGTGACGTATCCACTTTTGAAAGGTTCGCATCCCGCCTTGCCGATGTACTGAAAGAAAAATGGAGTACAGAGCATTTCGATGTTCTGATTAACAACGCTGGTTTCGGAGTGAACGCTCCACTTTCGGCTACTACTGAGGAACAGTTTGACAGTTTGGTAAACGTGCACCTCAAAGGCGTATTTTTCTTAACACAGAAATTATTGCCCCGTATTTCTGATGATGGACGAATCATTAATATTTCGACTGGATTGACCCGGTTTGCCCTTGACGGCTATGGAGCATACGCCGCCATGAAAGGTGCCGTCGAAGTATTGACGAGATATATGGCAAAGGAATGGGGAAAACGGGGTATCCGGGTTAATACGATCGCCCCGGGAGCGATTGCTACGGACTTTCAGGGAGGGGCAGTACGGGATAATCAGGATATACATGACTTTATTGGCTCGCAAACAGCGTTAGGCCGTGTTGGGAGAGCTGATGATATTGGTGGTCTTGTCGCGTCATTGTGCACCGACGAAATGAGCTGGGTGAACGCGCAACGAATCGAGGCGTCCGGTGGCATGTTTCTTTAATCCTACAAAAAGAACAGCGGTAGTCCCGGACTTTTTTGCGTCCTGGACTACCGCGTGCTCTTTTTATCTATCAATCATACGAGCTTATTTCTTCAGGTTGTAGAATGCAGAACGACCGCCAAAACGAGCTGTATCAGCCAGTTCGTCTTCAATACGGAGCAATTGGTTGTACTTCGCTACGCGGTCCGTGCGGGAAGGTGCACCAGTCTTGATTTGACCTGCATTTGTAGCCACTGCGATATCAGAGATTGTAGAGTCTTCGGTTTCACCGGAACGGTGGGAAATCACCGCAGTATAACCAGCCAGCTTCGCCATTTCGATTGCTTCGAAGGTTTCTGTCAGCGTACCGATTTGGTTTACTTTTACCAGAATGGAGTTACCTGTAGAGGTCTCGATTCCGCGAGCCAGACGCTCGGTGTTGGTTACAAACAAGTCGTCACCAACCAGCTGAACTTTGCTGCCCAACTTGTCAGTCAGCGCTTTCCAGCCATCCCAATCGTCTTCAGAAAGACCGTCTTCGATGGAGATGATCGGGTATTTGTTTACGAGGTCTTCGTAGAACGCGATCATTTCTTCTGTTGTTTTCACAACGCCTTCGCCTTCGAAGTGGTATTTGCCATCTTTGAACATTTCTGTAGCTGCTACGTCCAGCGCGAGGAACACGTCTTTGCCTGGCTCATAGCCTGCTGCCTTGATCGCATCCAAAATGGTTGTGATCGCTTCTTCGTTGGATTTCAGGTTTGGAGCGAAACCGCCCTCATCTCCTACTGCTGTGCTCAGACCTTTTTCACCCAGTACCTTTTTCAGGGAGTGGAAAATTTCCGCACCTGTGCGCAGCGCTTCCTTGAAGGATGTAGCACCTACTGGCATGACCATGAATTCCTGAATGTCTACGGTGTTGTCTGCGTGCTTACCACCGTTCAGGATGTTCATCATAGGAACTGGCAACATTCTCGCGTTGAAGCCGCCGAGGTAGTTGTAGAGAGGAACGCCGAGAGATTCTGCAGCCGCACGTGCCACTGCCATAGACACGCCGAGAATCGCGTTTGCGCCCAGCTTGCCTTTGTTTGGCGTGCCGTCGAGCTGAATCATCGCCATATCAATGCCAACTTGATCCAGGGCATCCATGCCGATCAGTTCAGGAGCAATGATGTCATTCACGTTTTCTACGGCTTTCAGAACACCTTTACCCAAGTAACGGGATTTGTCACCGTCGCGAAGCTCCACTGCTTCATACGCACCTGTAGACGCACCAGATGGAACATCTGCGCGACCCATCGAGCCATCTTCGAGGTATACTTCTACTTCCACAGTTGGATTACCGCGGGAGTCCATAATTTCGCGTGCATAAATGTCAGTAATCATTGCCATTTCTCGTCCATCTCCTTTTTTCAAATGCACTTACAATCTATTTCGAGTTAAACGTCAAGCTACCTTTACAGTGTGTCCCAGTGAAGCCTATTTTGCAAGTAACGATTTGCCTGTCATTTCAACCGGTTGCGCTACCCCCAAAAGCTCCAGAAGCGTTGGCGACAAATCGGCCAAAATACCGTCTTCGCGCAGAACAGCCCCGTCTTTTGTCACGATTACAGGCACCGGATACGTACTGTGTGAAGTAATCGGGCGTCCCGCTTCATCCAGCATCAGATCCGCGTTTCCGTGGTCAGCTGTGATGACGGCTACGCCACCTTTTGCTATGATTGCATCGACGACTCGGCCCAAGCATGCATCCACTGTCTCGACTGCTTTGATCGTCGGCTCCATCATACCGGAATGACCAACCATGTCGCAGTTGGCAAAGTTCAGGATGATCGCGTCAAAATTGTCTGCCTCGATCTCAGCGACAACAGCGTCTGTCAGCTCTGGAGCACTCATCTCCGGCTGCAAGTCGTACGTCGCCACTTTTGGCGAAGGAATCAGGATACGCGTCTCACCTGGAAACTCCTTTTCACGCCCGCCACTGAAGAAGAACGTCACATGCGGGTATTTCTCCGTCTCGGCAATGCGCAGCTGCTTCAAGCCATGCTGGGAAAGCACCTCCCCCAATGTGTTATCCAGATTGGAAGGCTTGTAAGCGACATACCCGTTAACCGTCTCGGAAAAATGCGTCAGGCACACAAAATGCAGATCGCGCGGGCGCTTATCTCCGCGGTCAAATCCACGGAAATCTTCATTCGTGAATGCCTGCGACATTTGAATCGCACGATCCGGGCGGAAATTATAAAAAATAATCGAATCGCCGCTTTGAACGGTCGTCACTGGTTTTCCGTCTTCATCGAGAATCACGGTTGGCATGACGAATTCATCCATAATGGACTTTTCATAGGATTCCTTAACCGCCTGAATTGGATCACGATAAGCAGGAGCATCTGCGTACACCATGGCACGATACGCCTTCTCTACGCGCTCCCAGCGTTTGTCACGATCCATCGCATAGTAGCGACCTTGTACGGTAGCAATTCGGCCAACGCCGATCTCTGCAATTTTGGCTTGCAGTTGTTCGATATAACCCACTGCACTGTCAGGCGATACATCGCGGCCATCGAGAAAACCGTGGATGAACACATCCGTAAAGTCCTGCTTTTTCGCCAACTCGAGCATTGCAAACAGGTGGTCAATGTGACTGTGTACACCACCATCGGACAGAAGCCCGAACAGGTGGAGCTGTTTGCCGTTTTGCTTCGCGTGCCGGAAAGCAGCGATCAGCGTTTCGTTCTCAAAAAAAGCGCCTTCTTGAATCGACTTGGTAATGCGCGTCAAATCCTGATAAACAACACGCCCTGCCCCGATATTGAGATGGCCAACCTCGGAATTCCCCATCTGTCCTTCTGGCAGTCCCACAGCCAGCCCACTTGCCTCAAGGGTCGCATGAGGGTATTGGTTCCAGTAACGGTCAAAATTCGGCTTGTTGGCTTGTGCTACTGCGTTACCATACGTCTCGTTCCGCAGAGCAAAACCATCCACAATCAAAAGGGCAACCGGTTTTGGTCTTTGTGCCATTGCTTTCTCCTCCTATCGCGACGTAGCTCCTGCCACAAGCTGCAGGTAACTGTCCGCTACGAGACTCGCTCCACCAACCAATGCTCCGTCGATATCCGGCTGTGCCATGTAGCTTGCGATGTTTTCCGGCTTAACGCTTCCGCCGTATTGAATGCGCACTTTCTCGGCTGTCGCTTGTCCGAAGCGTTCACCGATTACGCTACGAATAATCGCAATCGTTTCATTGGCATCCTCTGCCGTGGAAGACTTGCCTGTGCCAATCGCCCAGATCGGCTCGTATGCAATAACCGTATCCGCCACTTGTGCAGCATCCACTCCGGCAAAAGCACCTTCAGTCTGCGTACGGACTACGTCAGCTGTCTCGCCCGCTTCCCGCTGCTCCAAACTCTCGCCTACGCACACAATCGGTACGAGACCTGCTGCTAATGCGGCTACAACCTTTTTGTTCACCGTCTCATCTGTTTCGTTGAAATATTGACGGCGCTCAGAGTGACCAAGGATCACGTACTCCACACCGATTTCTTTTAGCATGGACGCGCTGATTTCGCCTGTAAAAGCACCTTGCTCTTCAAAATGCATGTTTTGTGCGCCAATGGCAATATCCGTGCCCGCCAGCTCTTCTTTAAGTGCAGCCAACGCTGTAAAAGGTGCGCAAATGACTTTTTGTACTCCGGAAGTATTATTGCCAGCCTTGGCTTCCTGCGCAAACGCTCTTGCCTCGGCCATCGTCTTGAACATCTTCCAGTTCCCCGCGATAATTGGTGTTCGCATGCAAACTCCCCCTCTTCGCTCTTATTGGTTATCTGCCAACACAGCTACGCCTGGCAGTTCCTTGCCTTCCATGAATTCCAGGGACGCTCCGCCGCCTGTAGAAATGTGTGTCATCTGCTCAGCTACGCCTGCTTTTTCCACAGCTGCTACGGAATCACCGCCACCGATGATCGTCGTTCCGCTGCATGCTGCCATCGCCTTGGCTACACCAATCGTGCCGCCTGCAAAAGCATC
The DNA here is from genome assembly GCF_022026395.1 of Brevibacillus brevis. Taxonomy (NCBI): domain Bacteria; kingdom Bacillati; phylum Bacillota; class Bacilli; order Caryophanales; family Paenibacillaceae; genus Brevibacillus; species Brevibacillus brevis. The sequence goes on from NZ_CP041767.1 coordinate 5,469,797, forward strand.
CATTTCAAATACGCCCATCGGACCGTTCCATACAACCGTTTTCGAATCTACAATGACGCCGTGGTATTGTTCCACTGTTTTTGGACCGATATCGAGTGCCATCCAGCCCTCTGGAATCGCATCGATTGCCACGACCTGCTTTTCCGCATCTGCCGCAAAACGGTCAGCTACCACAACATCAACTGGCATCAGCAATTGAACGCCGCGCTCTTTTGCCTGATCCATCAATGTACGTGCGAGGTCCAGCTTGTCGTCTTCACACAGCGAAGCACCAATACCATAACCTTGTGCTTTGAGGAATGTATTCGCCATACCGCCGCCGATAATCAGGTGATCGACTTTGGTCAACAAATTTTCAATGACAGCAATTTTATCTTTTACTTTTGCACCGCCGACAATCGCTGTAAACGGACGCTCCGGATTGGACAAGGCTCCGCCCATAAAGCGAATTTCCTTTTCCATCAACAAGCCCGCAACTGCTGGTATGTACTCAGCGATTCCCGCTGTAGAAGCATGTGCCCGGTGAGCTGTTCCGAATGCATCATTGACAAACAGATCAGCCAAAGCCGCAAAGCTTTTTGCCAGTTCTGGATCGTTCTTTTCTTCTCCCGCATGGAAGCGTACGTTTTCCAACAGAATGACGTCGCCAGACTCCATCCGTTCTACTGCCGCTTCTACGTCAGCACCTTGGCAATCCTCCAGCTTACGCACGTCCTTGCCCAAGAGCGAGGACAGATGGGCTGCGACAGGAGTAAGACGCATCTCTTCCACTACTTGGCCTTTAGGACGACCAAAATGGCTCGCCAGGATTACTTTGGCTCCTGCCTCCATCATGAAACGGATGGTTGGTACAGCAGCACGAATGCGTGTATCGTCGGTGATTACCCCGTCCTGCATCGGCACGTTAAAGTCAACACGGCAGAATACGCGCTTGCCTGCCAGCTCAACATCGCGGATAGATTTCTTGTTCATGAACGATCCTCCCAAATCATTGGCTTTTTATTCGGAAAAAAGATATGGGAAAAGGGAGATTGCTCTCCCTTTTTTCCACAACAGTTCTATTTTACGTGTTAGAAGCCGCGCTGTGCAACATAATGACACAAGTCTACGACACGATTGGAGTAACCCCACTCGTTATCGTACCAGGAAACGACTTTCACCATGTTTCCTTCGAGTACCATTGTAGACAAAGCATCGATTGTGGAGGATGCAGGGTTTCCATTGTAATCAGAGGATACGAGCGGCTCTTCGGAGTAGCCGAGAATGCCTTTGAGTGGGCCTTCTGCCGCTTCTTTCAGGGCGTTGTTGATTTCTTCAACAGTTGCGTCTGCCTTCAACTCAACTACCAGGTCCACTACGGATACGTTTGGAGTTGGTACGCGCATCGCGAAACCGTTCAGCTTGCCTTTCAGCTCAGGCAGTACGAGCGCTACCGCTTTTGCCGCTCCTGTAGAGGTTGGAATGATGTTCTCCGCAGCTGCACGGGCACGGCGCAAATCTTTGTGCGGCAGGTCGAGAATTTGTTGGTCGTTGGTGTAAGAGTGAACGGTTGTCATCAAACCGCGTACGATGCCGAATTTGTCGTTCAGAACTTTTGCGAATGGCGCCAAGCAGTTTGTTGTGCAGGACGCGTTGGAGATCACTGTGTGTTGTGCCGGATCGTACTTGTCTTCGTTTACACCGATTACGACTGTAATGTCTTCATTTGTTGCTGGAGCGGAGATGATGACTTTTTTCGCGCCACCTTCCAGGTGCTTCGCTGCATCTTCGCGCTTTGTAAAGCGTCCAGTCGATTCCACTACGATTTCAACACCGTAATCTGCCCACTTCAGTTGAGCTGGATCGCGCTCTGCCAATACCTTGATTTCTTTGCCGTCAACGATGAGCGTGTTTTCGGAAGCTTCAACGCTCACGTTTAGAACACCATGAACAGAGTCATATTTCAAAAGGTGTGCCAGTGTGTGTGCATCTGTCAGGTCATTGACCGCCACGATTTCTACATTCGGATTGTTCAGTGCTGCACGAAATACGTTGCGACCAATACGACCAAATCCGTTAATACCTACTTTTACCATAATGTATACCTCCTGCTCATTAGCTAGCTTTATTCTTCATTGCGAGAAACCTGCCCTCTGGCGAAAACCAGCGGGTCGATAATATCGTAACAATCGGTAATAAGATTGGAAAAAACACAAAGGGCAACGTCTGGATTGTCGAAACACTTAACGTGAGTGCCATCATCATCGATAGACCGTTCCACGGAATCAGTACAGGCATGACAACTGTGGAGTCAAGCATTGTCTTGCCCAACAGCTCGCGCCCTCCCTCCCATTGGGAGAACCGTCCGAGAAGAGTCGAACCGAGAACCAGAATCGGAATGGTTTGATTACAGCTGATGATAACCACCAACAACGACAATGCCGCTGCTTTCGCTACCAATACCGTCTTATTTTTTGTATGGCCCATCATTTTGTCTACGATGGGGGTTAATAAATTGGCTCTGTTCAAAATGCCGTTTAAAAAGCCTGCGAGAATGATTAACGCCAGGACACTGAAGATGGCGAACATCCCGCCCCCATGGACCAGTTGATCCAGCGGCGTTCCTGAATGAAGCTCAAATCCAACTAGCATCGATGTAAAAAACGTCTTCACATCCAAATTCCCATTGATCCCGACTAGAATCGCACTGGCTCCGATACCGAAAAACAATGCCTTCACCGCTTTTACTCTCAGTGCAAAAGAAGCAATTAACACCACGAGAGGCAGCATGAGCAGCCAATGTACAGAAAAATGACTGACCAACAGCTCTTGGTACATTTGAATGGTATCCGTCGAGTTCGCCTGAGGTCGAAATAGATCAAGGATCAGGAAAAGTAACGCGCAAATCGCTACCGTAAGCAAAGCAGGACGCCGTAATCTTCTTTCCTGCTCTTCTGTCAAACCGACATTGGAAAGCACCAGTAATCGACTGCTGGATATCGGCGAGAAACGCTCCCCCACCATCGCTCCAGAGATGAGCGCACCTCCTACGATCGCAGGTGATATCCCCGCTGCGTGTGCAATCCCCATCAGGGATAGCCCAATCGTACTCAGCGTACCGATTGATGTACCCAATAAATAACTGACGCCTGCGGTCAACAGAAAAGAAAGAACGAACAAATACTCGACATTCACAATCGATAATCCGTAGTAAATGATGGCGGGAATGGTTCCTCCCATCATTAGTAGCGGAATCAAGAGTCCTACTAAAAACAGAATCGTAAGGACGGGCTTTGCCTTTTGGACACCTTCCCAGCCAAACATGAACTGCTGCTTCCACGGATAACCCAATCTTTTTACACTAACCAGTGTGACCAAGATCGCAAAAACAATCCCCCATGCGATCGGAAAACCGAGCGATAGGCTCAAAATGATTCCAGCGATCATTGCCAAGATGGGTGTTACCGATGTGATAGACATGCGACCGACTTCCTTCCGTTACAATCGTGCGGACAACAGCGTGTAAGCTGCTCCTTCGTCCGTAATGAGTACATTCTGACACGATTGCTTGGCAAAGGAAAGAATCGCTTTTGCCTTGCTTTCGCCCCCCGCAATGGAGAGCACAGTTTCTGCCTTGTGCACTTCCTCTAGCTGTAAACCAATTGTCGGCATTCTGTGGACCGTTTCTCCCGCTTCATTAAAGTAGTAGCCGAATGCTTCTGAAACAGCCCCTGTCTCCACTAATTCTGCGAGCTCTTCCTCCGAATAATTCCGCCTTTTCGCCATCGTGACGGCATCCCCGATTCCATGCAAAACGATTCGAGTCTCTCCCAAGAGCGATAGCACATCTTGTACCTGCGGCTCTTTGACCAATGTCTGCAAGGCTTCTGGATGAAGTCGATCCGGTACGTGAAGAAGCCGATAAGAAGCACCTGTTTTCGCTGCCATGGCGGAAGCGAGCGTATTCGCTTGCAGCTCTACGCGTTCTCCCAGTCCACCGCGAGCAGGGACAAACTGAACGTTTTTGAACGAAGCAGAAGGCGTCAAATGACTTGCTACACTGGCGATCGATGAACCACCTGTTACCGCTACAATGTCTCCTTCTTGCACGACCTGTTTGAGGACCCTTGCCCCTACCCGTCCAAGCTCTTCCTTTACCCAAGGCGATAGGTCTGCATTGCCCTGCACCACAATGACTTCTGCTATGCCCAGCTTTTTTTGCAGGCGCTCTGCCAAGTCAGTAAGGCCGAATAGCTCTCCGACGAGAGGTTCCATGTCGTCCAAGACTTGTTGTCCTTCTTCACTCAGGCTCATTCCCGCAGCCGTTACATGCAGGAGCCCCGTTTCTTTTAGCAGTTCCACTTCTGCCCGCAAAATACGTTCAGTGGTATCCATGGCTTGAGCTAGACCTCTTCTGCCAATCGGCTGCAAATGATAGATGGATCGGAGCAACATGTACCGCTGACGCAAAACCTGAATCAAGTCAGGCAACAATTTTTGTTGCAGTTCCAGTAAACGTCGCATTTTACCTTCTTCCTTGGTTAAAAGTTGTTTAATCGGGACGCTTTATGTCCCTGTATATACACTTTATGTCCCGATTGATACAAAAAAAAGATCACTTTCTACAACTTGAATGTATCATATTTAACCATATCTTGCAAGTTCCCCAAAGCCCCTATAAAAAAGTGCCACTCATGACCGAGCGGCACGTCTCTGTAATTCGTTTCGCAGTTCCTCGAGAGTCACTACATGTGTAATAGAACGAAATACGATCTCTCCATCTATCTCGACTACTGGTATGACGAACATCATTTCTTCATGCAAGACCGGATCACTTTCAATATCAACCACGCGCATCCGAAGGGGGAACTCCTCCTCCAGACTGCGGATGTAGAGCTCCACCTCGTCGCACAAATGACATTTATTTCGTCCATACAAGACAATTTCAAACGTTTTTTCATTCATTCTCATTAAAACCTCTTTCGTTTGGCCGACGATGGGATCAGCATTTCCTCCCGGTACTTGGCAACCGTGCGGCGGGAGATTTCAATCCCCTCTGTAAGCAGCATCTCACCCAGCTTTTGATCTGATAACGGAGACTTCCGATCTTCTTGCTCGATCAGTGCTTTGATTCTGCGCTTAACACTCTCAGAAGAGGTCGCTTCCCCGCTGGAAGTAGAGAGTGCTGACGTAAAGAAATACTTCAGCTCAAAGATTCCGCGCGGTGTCTGAACGTATTTATTGCTGGTTGCCCGACTGATCGTCGATTCGTGCAGGCCGACCCGCTCTGCAATTTCCTTTTGTGTCATGGGCTTTAAATAATGTATCCCCCGATCAAAAAACTCCCGTTGCATATCGAGGATGGCCTGTGTTACACGCATGAGCGTCAGGCGGCGCTGCTCCAGACTTTTTGCTAGCCACATGGCGGCATTCAGCTTATCGTGAATGAACTGCTTGGCTTCATCCTGACTTTTTTGCTGGCTCAGCATTTTTTCATAGAAGCTGTTGATTTTCAGCCGCGGTGCTGCGACATCATTGACCAATACTACATAATCATTCCCGACCTTCTCTACCGTCACATCTGGAATGACATATCTTGTCTCTACTGAAGAAAAGGCCGCCCCTGGACGCGGATTCAGCGTACGGATCAGGTCTGCCATCGCCTGTACCTCTTGAGGTGTACATCCGATTTTGTCTGCAATCCGCTGATAGCGATTGTCCGCCAAATCTTGCAGATGATTACGAACGACCTGCACGATCTTTTCATCATCGAGTGCCAAATGCTCCAGTTGCAGCAAGAGACATTCTTCCAGGCTGCGTGAAGCTACGCCTACTGGATCAAAATGCTGCAAAACGGACAACACGTCCTCAATCTCCAACATTTCAGCACCCAGGCGCGCACTCGCTTCCTCCAGTGTAATTTCCAAATACCCCTTCTCATCCAGATTCCCGATCAAAAAGAGAGCAATCTGTTTTTGCAGCGACGAGAATCCTTTTACATAGCCGAGTTGACGCTCCAAATGTTCGTACAGCGTCTCCGCACCTTGCTGGACGTAATCCAGCGGATTGTAAGTGCTTTCATTTTTCGACGAACCGTACTCACCTGTCGCGCGATTGCCTACAATTTCTTTCCAGTCAATCTCAGGAGCTGGTTTCTCTGCTTTTGCAGAAGCGACTTCTCCAGCCACTTCAAGGTCGAAAACAGGATTTTCATTGGCCTGATCCTGCAAATAGGAGATGAGATCAATAGCTGAATACTGCAATATGGTAATCGCTTGGCGTAATTCCGGCGTCATCACTAATTTCAGTGTTTGTTCTTGAAATAACCCCAATCCCATGTTCATGAAGCTCGCCTCCTTCGCACATGCTCATGCTGCTCGATGACTCTTTATTTTCATTATATTCGTTCTCTCATGCAATTTTCCTGCCAAATTGATGAAACAGAACACAAATAATGTCGAAAGATCTTCACCGTTGGACTTTTTCACTCTCGCTTACCATATCGCTAGTTTTTTCTGCTGAACTACTTTTTTTCGTTTGCATTGAGATTCTCGATGTTTTATAATAAAAGTTGTCGTCACAATATACGCCTGTAGCTCAGTGGATAGAGCAATGGTCTCCGGAACCATGTGCGGGGGTTCGATTCCCTTCAGGCGTACCATACTTTCAAACCAAAAGCGATCTCTTGAATTTCAAGAGGTTGCTTTTTTATGTTAAACCCTCATGGGAACAAAAAAACAGCCCAAATAAGGACTGTTTTTCTTGTGCTACATTTACTGGTTAAAGATCGCTTTGAAAGAATAAGGGATTGGTGCTATTGGGTTAGTTTCAAACATTGCATTTGGAGCCATCAGTTGAATGTAGTACTGACCCTCTTCAGGGATGTTCACTGAAAATGACGTATTACCTTTAATAACAACTCTATGCACTGTCTCTCCTGTTGACTTCCTCACCCAGATAGTAATCGATTCAGAACTTGTTGACTGTCTGCTGAATGCAAAATCAAACGTTCCTGGTTTTGCATAAAAATTGAAATAATCAACATCTTTATTATGATTAATCGCAGCTGTGTATGAAACATTCGAATTAATATATGGAGCGAATGAAACACTATCATTTGGTTCGTATGGATCGGTCACCGAAGCAGCAGCTTTTTGGGAAGACTTCATATTTTTAGCTGGTTCTGCTGCAAATGCGGAAGCAGATGCGGATAAAGCTACTGCGAGTGTCAACAAACTAACTACGACTTTTTTCATGAATAATACCTCCAGATATACTAGTAGAAATAGTCAGTGATCTTATTGATTAAAAATGGCTTTAAACGCATAAGGGACTGGTTTAATTGGTTTTGGGTTTTCTACCATAACACGCTTGTCAAATATGTAAATCGCATATGTTCCTTCTTTAGTGATATTAGTCGTAAAGTTAACATTTCCGTTTACAGCGAAAAAGTCCTGTGTTCCTGAACCAGGCTCATCAATTTTGTGTAGAATAACCCAAAATTGTCCTTTTTCCACAGTTAAGCTGTTAAGTAAAAATTTCAGTTCGCCTGGTTTTGCATAAAATTTAAAAATATCCTTATCTTCAACATGACCAATCTCTGCCGAATATGAAGTATTCGAGTTTATATAAGAAGCAAATGCAGGATCGTCATTTGGCTCATAAGGATCATTTGCCGCCGCAGCTTTTTGAGATGATTTCGAGATTTTTACAGGCTCTGCAGCCAGTACAGATACAGAGGCAGATAATACGAGTGACAGGCTCAATAGACTTGCTACGACTTTTTTCACGAATAAATCCCTCCAAAAGCTGTGATAGTAGGTACTATTATGTTTTACCATTTTATCTAAAAATTGTAAATATAAGTTTTGTAATTTTTTGTAATTATTTGATGACTTCGCTAGAATGAAGTCTATATTTATCGAATGATGACTGATATTATCGCTCTTTGCTTTTCTCCGTATACTAGGGGTTCCCATGAGCAAAACATCCATTAGCGATTAATCCCATCAGTTATCATAAATGTAATCTATACTAATCATTACCATATTTAAAGCGTATTGTAAATTCGAATCTTGTAATATTTTGTAATAAATTGACAGATAGTGAACACAAAAAACCCCTGAAGCATTCCTCTCCTTCAGGGTTCTCACTAAACTCTTGATAATCACTCTTCGATTCCCTACTGATGATTCCTCGTTTTATACAAAAGATAAACAAAAAACGGAGCTCCAATCGCTGCGGTAAAAATCCCTGCTGGCAAATCATGCGGTAAAAATACCGTTCTCCCAATTAAATCAGCCAAGACGACGAGCATCCCGCCCAAAACAGCGGAAGCCGTCAGCAAATAGCCATATGCAGAGCCTACTAGCCTACGAGCTATGTGTGGGGCCATCAACCCAATAAAACTGATTCCTCCTGCCACACCGACCGCAGCACCTGCCAATGCCACACTGATCGCAATCAAGAGCAAACGCTTCTTATCAATCGCTACACCAATGCCTTTGGCGATATCATCACCGAGCTCTTGGGCATTCAAATAACGGATTTGGAAAATCGTAGCGCCGAGAAACAATACGGTCCACGGAAGCAACGTTATCACATTTACCCAAGACATGCCATACACGGTTCCTGTCATCCACCCGAGTGCATTTGAGGCTTTATGGGTTTGGGTAATCACCATGAAAAAAATTGTTAATGCCCCCATGCCTGCTGAGATACATACCCCCACAAGTGCGAGACGAAAAGGGGAGACTCCCTCCTTCCACGCAGTGAGATACGTAAGCGTCGCGGTTAACAATCCACCGATCAAGGCCACCAATGGCATCCATTGTACACTCACATCTTTTGCGAAGGTGATAAATGCTACCGCTGCTGCCGTCGCTCCCGCTGTAGTCCCGATTAAATCAGGCGAAGCTAACGGATTTCGCACCAAGGACTGCAAGATGGCCCCCGATACTGCCAGGGAAGCCCCCACCATGACTGAAACGACAACGCGAGGCAATCGCCAATCGAGCACGATCAATTCATTCTGTTCACTGCCCGCTCCCATAAAAGCTTTGATGACATCCCACACCGGAATATGCAAGCTTCCTAAGCCAATACTCAATACAATCACAGCAGATAACAGGACAAATAGAATGAAATTAATTCCCAACGCCCGCTTATCTACATGAAAAGAAAGCGCTGGCTTTTTGGTCCGTATGACTACATATCTATGCATACGCTCTCCTCCTGACCAGCGGGATGATAAAAGCCACTCCGATCATGGCGGTTGCTACGCCTACCGGTACTTCCAAACGCATAGGCATCAATACAAGGCGTGAAAGCAAATCAGCGCAAACCAGAAAAGCTCCGCCGAAGACAATCGAATAGGGAATCAACCAGCGATGATCAAGGCCGACTAAAAAACGACAAAGATGCGGTATGATGATGCCTACAAATGCAATCGGTCCGGCGAGCGCGACACTCCCACCTGCCAAAAACACCACGATCAATATTGCTGTAGCTTTTACCAAGATAATCTTTTGGCCCAATCCAGTCGCTACATCGTCACCGAGTACCATCAAGTTTAACGAGCCGGTCAGTAGCATAGCGCCTAACCAGCCTACGAGCAAATAAGGAATGATCATAAAAAAATGATCAAGCTGTCTTCCCTCCACAGAACCAACTAACCAGTAAAAGGCCTCTGTCATCGTCTTTTCTTGCAGCAGCATAAACAGAGAAGTCACAGACGAAGCAAAAGCGGCAACCGCTGCACCCGAAAGTGTCAGCTTAATCGGAGTCATGCCTCCCCGCCCAGCGGAAGCCAACCCGTATACGAGCAGAGCCGTCCCCCCCGCTCCGATAAAGCCCGCCCACATCATCTGCGACACGGGAAATTGCGAGCCAAATACAGCAATCGTCGTCACTATGGCTGCTGCAGCTCCAGCGTTCACACCGATAAGAGATGGTGAAGCCAAAGGGTTGCGAGTCAACGCCTGCAACAAAACACCTGCCACAGCGAGGCTGCTCCCCACCGCTACCGCTGTCAGTGTACGCGGCATTCGGGAAGTCGTAATAATCAAGTGTTCCTCCGAACCTGAAAATTGAGTATATGCCTCTACTGCAGTAGTGAGCGAAAACCGATTAATTCCGAAAAGGATACTAGCTACCATCACGACTGCCAGGACGACGAGTCCTGCTATGAGTACAATAGTCTTTTGCAGTCGGCTGGACAAAATCACATTCACGCCTGGTCCCTTCTTTCCGTATGCATTCTACCTATTCTGTTTATTCGCCACCTATGTATGTAAGTTTCTCCCACTAATCAGTCTAAGCTTGAGGATAGGGCTAGTCAATGATATTGATTTTTATTATCGCTACTGGAAAATTTAGCACATAAATATCTATACTTTTCCTCTGATTCCAAAAAATATATTGACACATTGTCATATATGCATATACAGTAGTGAAGAAAAATGATAATCATTATCAGTTAAAAGGGGGATTTTCCATCATGCGCAAAACTTCCCTGCGTTTGATGCTCGGGGCTATGCTTTCCGCTGTCATGCTCGTAACAGGTTGCGGAGGACAGGCAACGCCTTCATCCGACTCATCTTCTTCTACACCAGCCGCGTCAACAAATACATCAGCACCGGCAGCGTCTGAAGAGAGAGAAGTAAAACACTTTATGGGGTCAACAAAAATAAAAGGGACTCCTCAACGTGTCATCACTCTCACCAGTGAAAGCACAGAGGCTGTTCTCGCGTTAGGGATTACGCCAGTTGGGGCTGTCATGAGTGGCCTTGGCAAATCTGGTGACCCATGGCATCCACATATTAAAGAAAAAATGAAGGATGCAGTTGAATTGGGTGATGAGAACCAACCAAACGTTGAGCTAATCGCCAGCCTGAAGCCAGATCTGATTCTGGGAACAAAAGGACGCCAAGGGCAAGAAAAAGTATACACTCAGCTTTCCGCGATTGCTCCAACCGTCTTCTCCGAGGATCTCGTAGGCAGATGGAAAATCAACTTTGCCCTTTACTCCGAAGCGTTGAATAAAAAAGCTGAAGGCGACAAGCTGATGGCTGATTTTGATAAGAAGATTGAGGATGCAAAAGGAAAACTGGGTGACAAGACGAAGATGAAAGTCTCTGTCGTTCGTTTCGTAGCTGGTAAAACTCGTCTCTACTTGAAAGACACTTTCTCTGGCGTTGTTCTGAGCCAGCTCGGTTTTGCTCGACCAGCCTCCCAAGACATCGATGAGTTCAAAAAAGACATTCCAAAAGAACTCATGGCTGAAATGGATGGCGACGTCATGTTTTACTGGATCGGCGATCATTCCGGTGATGGATCTGCCAATAAATACACAGAGGAATGGATGAAAGATCCGCTCTATCAAAAACTGAATGTCGCGAAAAACAATAAGGCATTCCAAGTTGACGAAGTGATCTGGAACGTAGGCGGCGGCATCCTTTCTGCTGAACTGCTTGTTGATGACATCGTAGAACGCTTCTCCAAACTGTAGGCTATTTACTTTCCGATACCGTCAAAAAAGCAGGAGTGGTTGAGATAACCACTCCTTTTCTTTTGCCTGCTGGCATTATTGATCGAGTTCCTTATTTCCAGCAGTATCCTTACTGGGCAGGATCGGATCTATTTGTTCAGGTTTACGCGAATAAGCTTTGTTTGTAACCAAAATCGTCGCACCGATGACGACGATAAAAATGAGCACCAACGCAACGATAAAACCCGTTGTCATGCATACACCCCCGACTTTTTTCTAACTCTCATTATAGCTGATTTCCATGCGAGTCAGAACCTTCATGCATGACCAATTCATTATAGAATAACAAACTATTCCAAATTTTGATAGGAAAATGGCTCCTATATCTCGAATAGTTACGACAATACTATCTCATTCAAATACTAGATAGATTATGCGGGGGAAATCTGATGAACAAGCTTAATACCCCTTTCTTATGGAAAAAGAAACGTTCAAAAAAGGAAATCACGCAAGTTTTGTTTCCCGATCAAATATTAAAAGCATTTTTCCACTTTACGACGGATGCCATCTCCATTAGTGATCTCGATAACAATATCGTCTTGGTGAATCATGCTTTTGAGCAATACTACGGTTGGTCCATGGAGGAGATTTACGCTTCACCGCTCTGCTTTATTCCAGAAGAGTACAAGAGCGAGACCAAACAGTTATTTGATGCAGTCAGGAGCATGGGTGTCTTACTAACGAATTATGAAACCATCAGGCAGCGAAAAGATGGCACGAAGATGGATGTCATTCTGTCGGCTGCTCCAATCAAAGACGAAACGGGAAAAATTATTGGTGCTTCCTGCATTACTCGTGACATTTCTGACCGCAAAAAAATTGAAGAGGCCTTGCGTCAAACTGAAGCCAAATATCGTCTTCTCATCGATCATACTCAGGATATCGTGACGATTTATGATTTATCCATGCGACGCATCTATGCATCTCCATCTATCGAGCAATTGGGATTTGTTCCAGCCGAGGTTACTTCCCCTAACAATCTGCAGCTCACACATCCAGAGGATATCCCTATGTTCCGGAACAAATTTCAAGAGATCATGGCAACGAAGCAACCCGTTCATTTCGAGACACGCTCTATGGATAGGAATGGAAACGAAGTCTCCTTTGAAACACGCGGTATCCCCATTTTAAGCGCGGTAGGAGACGTTCAAAACATCATGTTAGTCTCGCGAAATATCACAGAACGCAAATACTCAGAGGCCGCCTTGTTTAAAAGCGAGAATACGAACAAAATCATCTCAGAATACACAGATGATCTGATTCTGATTACGGACAAAAACGGGGATATCCTCTATCTCTCCCCTTCGCATTCACGCGTAATCGAAACGAGTGAACATTGCCGTCAGCTTACCTTTGCCGAGATTCATCCAGAAGATCGCAAAACTGTTATTGACCACTTTCATCATTTGCTGGCGACCAAAGAACCAAAGATATGCGAATTCCGTTTCCAGACGAAAAATAACAAATGGATCGTTCTCGAATCAAAGGGTGCCCCCATCCTGACGAAAACGGGAGATTGTGATGGCTTTATCATCGTATCGCGGGATATTACAGAACGGCGGCATAACGAGGAACTATTACGAAAGGCTGAGAAGCTGTCTGTGATTGGCGAGCTAGCTGCTGGAATCGCCCATGAGATTCGCAATCCGCTCACATCTTTGAAGGGCTTTATCCAATTTCTTTATCCGAGCATGAAAGATAACCAGCAATACGCCGATATCATGCTCTCTGAACTGGACCGGATCAATTTTATTGTGAGTGAATTGCTAGTCTTGGCAAAGCCACATAGCATTCAAATCAAGCCTCTTCCGCTCATCCCATTGCTGGAAAACGTGTTGGTACTTTTGAGGTCGGAAGCCAATTTGAAAAACATCGATTTCCGTACCGCATTTGCTTACCATCCGATCATTGCGGGAGAAGAAAACCAGCTCAAACAGGTCTTTATCAACATCATTAAAAATGCCATCGAAGCGATTGACGGACATGGTGAGATTCATATTGCCACCGCCTTAAAAGACAATCATCAAGTACTCATTACACTCACAGATACTGGCTGTGGAATCTCTGAAGAAATGATTCACAAGCTGGGCGCCCCCTTTTTCACGACAAAAGAAAACGGAACTGGCCTCGGCCTCATGATCAGCAGCAAAATCATGAAAGACCACAATGGCAGCTTGGAAATTAAAAGCAGGGAGCACGAAGGTACAGTGGTAGAAATAACACTGCCGATTGTACAGGGCCAAATTGGGTCATCCTAGAAGGGTGTACATCTCATCATCAGTGGAGGTGCCCTATGGATTTCTCCAAAATGAGCACGGGTGAGTTCGTGGCCAAAATTCGCGAATCCCAGGCGAAAAACCTGCGAAGCAGACAGCATCAGGGCTACGGTCATCCCGAAAAACGTTTGCCTAGCAAGCAAGGTATTTAACAAGCAAAAGCCCTCCCGTTGAGCTCCTTTGGCTAAAACGGGTGGGCTTTTGTCATTGTTATTGTGGATCCTGTTTATTCAGGTTACGATCTCTTTCGGACTTTTGCTTTTGGGTGCCCTGCGTCTTGCTGCTGTGTCCTTGATTGCCGCCATTCTTCGTATTTCGATTGTTTGACATCAGAATCCCTTCCTTTTCATTCTGGTATTCATGCCAAACGTAGTATGTCCCAAATGGCTTGTTCATAATGAAGATTACTTCGCTTCACCCATAAATACTTTCTTGCCGTCCTCATACTTGTACACGTATACGGAAGCAAAGTCGTTGTCGCCTTTTTCATTGAATGTTACGTTAACGAATTTGCCTTTGTAATCTTTGGTTTTGTGAACAGCTTCCAGCACTTGTTCACGAGTTGGCTTTTTGCCGCCGTTTGCTTTGATCGCTTCTTCCAAACCGTTCAGCATAACACCCATGGAGTCATAACCAAACGAAGTGAAGATCCCTACTTTGTTGCCAGTCGCGCTCTCGAAGTCTGTAATCCATTTCTTGCCGTCTTCGGTAGCACCAATATCGCCAACAGTAGAAGTAAAGACTACATTATTGGCATTTTCCGCACCAGCAATTTTCACCATGTCAGCGGAGTCATAGCCATCGCCACCCATGAAGACACCTTTGAATCCTTTTTCACGTGCTTGCTTCACGATGATTCCTGCATCAGAGTAGTATCCACCGAAGTAGATCATCTCTGGATTTTTCGCGAGGATTTGGGTGATAATCGCACTATAATCCTTCTCGCCTGCTGTTACCCCTTCATAGCCGAGAACTTGTACGCCGTCTTTTTCAAATTGCTTTTTCACTTCTTCCGCAAGACCTTGTCCATATGCAGCCTTGTCATGCATAACGAATGCTGTTTTTACATTCAACTGATTTTTGGCAAAAATAGCAGCCTTGGAGCCTTGTTGATCATCACGCGCACAAATGCGGTGTACGATCTTCTTGCCTTGCTCAGTCAAATCTGATCCCGTTGCGGAAGGAGATACCATCACGAGCTTCTCTTGCTCGTATTGCGCTGCTGCTGTGATGGAAGCACCTGTTGTAGCATGGCCAACTACTCCGACTACATCAGGATTGGAAATCAACATTTGTGCGACTGCTACCCCTTGTTTTGGGTCAGCTTGGTCGTCTTGCGCGGACAATTGAACGTCAAAGCCAAGTGCTTTGAATGCCTCTGCCTTTTCTTTCAATGCATATTCAGCACCAGCTTTTGCTGTGCTTCCGTAATCGGAGTACTGCCCAGACATCGGACCAACTACAGCAACGACGAGCTTCTCAGTAGCGCCACTTGCACCGCCCGTGCTTCCTCCGCTATTATTGCTTGGCTGTGGTGTCGCGCTTTGTCCACCAGTCCCCGTACCTCCGCCGCAGCCCGCGAGCAATGTGCTCAGAGCAAATGTTGCAGCCAGTATCGACAATGATTTCTGTTTTTTCATTGCAAAACATCCCCCTCTTTATTTATGAGCAAACTATGAATCACAATCTTATTGTAGGATATTTTAGAAAATTTGCAATAGAAATGATTAAAAGAAGAATCAATCAAAAAAACCTCTATCGCTGTCTGCTAATAGAGGCGTATACGCGTATTATTGAGGAAAATAGCCACTTCTACGCATAGAAGTGGCTATCTTGATGGGAAGTATCCCATTGATTATTAGGAATTAATTGGAATGCTCAGTTTGTAAGTGAGCGTTTTTGCATCGTATTCTACTTTTGCACCCAATTCTTGGGCAATGAATACGAGGGGCACGAGCACTGCTCCGGTCACTGGACGTGGCGGATTTGCTACACTGGTTTCTTTGCCGTTTTTATAAGCAAAGTTTTGGTTTTCGTACATACGCAGAGCGTACTTGTTGTCTTTGGCAACCAACAGAGATTTGGTCGTGCTATCCCATGCTGCACTACCACCCAAAGCAATCGCCAATGTGCTCGCATTTACATACGCAACACCATTTTCGGTAACGATTTCTTGTGGGAATGGGAACTCCTTGCCGTTTAGCTGAACTTTGATTTTTTGTTGCTGTACAGGAGCAGGAGCAGTTTGGGCGAAAGCAGCCGTTGCCGCTACACTTCCTGTTAGAAGAGCCGCTGTCAGCATCATTGTCGAAAACTTGCGAAGCATAATAAACACCCCTCAAATATCATGAAATGAATTCCAATTTTGTAAGGTTCGACACGAATCAACTTTTTCCTTCTTTTTTATCCCATACATTTCCTATGTAATTCTCTCGCCAAACATGACAAGACTAGGAAAAAAATAAATATCCCACGAACAAATGTTTTTGTGCACAACCTGTGCATAACATTGTGGATAACTTTCGAAAGTGAGGCTTGCCATGGCAGGGGAACGTTTTTTTCTCATCTATCAAGAGGCCAGTGACGAAGAATGCTTATTGACCATTGAACCATACAAAGATCAACAGGAGCTGGCGGAAGCCATCAATCAGCTGCAAGCCAAACAAGTCGATGAATATACGATCATCAAGGGAAAAAAGATGAAAGCCACGCTGAAACTCGCCGTCGATTTAACCGAGGCCGATGAGAATTCCAAGGAATGAATGTTTTCTTTTTCGAGTAGGTTTAGACAGAGGGAAATTGGCAAACATGGTAGTGAGGGAGCGCACTTATGTGTTTGACCTTCATTGACCTTTTGTGTATGATATTGTTACAAAGAGAGGAGGAAGACTAGATGCATATGAATTTAATTCCAACCGTCATTGAACAGACGAACCGCGGGGAACGTGCTTACGACATTTATTCCCGCCTGCTCAAAGACCGCATCATCTTTCTGGGAACCCCAATCAACGACACCGTAGCCAATATCGTTGTGGCACAGTTGTTGTTCCTTCAGGCGGAAGATCCGGAGAAAGACATTCACTTGTACATAAACAGCCCAGGCGGTTCTATTACTGCTGGTATGGCAATTTACGATACTATGCACTTCATCAAGCCTGATGTATCCACCATTTGTATCGGAATGGCTGCTTCCATGGGAGCATTCCTGCTGGCTGCTGGGGCAAAAGGCAAGCGCTTTGCTCTGCCAAACAGTGAAGTCATGATCCACCAACCATTGGGTGGTGCACAAGGACAAGCGAGCGACATTGAGATTGCCGCAAAACGTATTTTGAAGATGCGTGATCACCTGAACACCATCTTGGCTGAACGCACAGGACAGCCTTTGGAGCGCATCCAAAAGGATACCGATCGGGACAACTTCCTCTCTGCCGCTGAAGCAGTAGAGTACGGATTGATTGACAAGGTCATCACTTCCGAACCGTCTTCGAAAAAATAAGAGATAGGTAGTAAAAAAAGAAGCACTCGTGCCTGGATTTCAGGCCGAGTGTTTTTTGTATGCCGAGCAAACCCCAAGAGGCTTCCCCTTGGTTTGCTCGGCTTTTTTCATGGATCATTGTGATACTTCCATTAACTGACTGACATAGACTGTTCGGCTATGTCCTGGATTTTTTTCCTCATGCACACGTGCTGTTGACGTTTTTTCGTCTACAGCATCGATCCAAACGGCTTGTCCTTCGTACTCTACCTTGATGTGGTCGTCGGATTTCATGATGGCTTGTGCTCTCGTTACATTCATATGTGACTGACTCCCTCTATTGATCATCGTCAAGAGCTTGCTTGGCTGAAGTATCACCTGTCATCGTGTCTACAGTCGTTTCTTCAATCAGGCCATTTTGGTCGGAAACAACTCCGCCCCCCAGTCCCTCATTCACCATTCGATCAATGTCCATGTCATAACAATCGCGGCCTTCGTAACACTTATCACGGTTACTCATGTCTCATTTCCTCCTTCATGCAATCTACATAGGTTAGAAATGCCCTGCCCGAAGTGAATTGATACATTTTCATCAAGACGACCAACAAAAAAAGACACCTCCCTTTACGGGAAAAGTGTCTCTCGTGACTCTATTCTTCCTTGCTTACCAGATTCGTAAGGCTGGTGACTGCCTGGGAGGCATCCGGCCCTTCTGCCAAAATGGTAATTTCCGTTCCAGAGCTGATTGCGAGGCTCATGATACCCATGATGCTTTTCGCATTGACCTTCTTGTTGCCTTTTTCTACAAATACTTCCGATGCAAAACGGTTAGCTTCCTGTACGAAAAAGGCTGCTGGACGGGCTTGCAAACCGGTCTTTAACTGAACCACGACCTGCTGTTGAACCATGAATGGACCTCCTTACTTGTAGACTATTATCCTTTAGTATAACATGCATCTACATCGAAATATTTTGTTTTTCTCGTATTTTGTCAGCGATTTCGTTAATTTTTCGCAAGCGGTGGTTAATGCCCGATTTGCTTACTACTCCGCTTGGCACCATCTCGCCCAATTCTTTCAAATTGATGTCAGGATGAGCCACTCGAAGCTCCGCGACCTCTCGCAAACGTTTTGGCAAATTCTCCAATCCCATCTCTTGATCGATGAGCTGGATATTCTCCATTTGTCTAGTAGCTGCATTCACCGTTTTGTTTATGTTGGCGATTTCACAATTGTGTAAACGGTTTACGGAGTTCCGCATGTCCTTTACGATTCGGACGTCCTCAAAATACAGAAGCGCCTGATGAGCCCCTATCAAGCTCAAAAACTCTGTAATCTTTTCGCCTTCTTTAATATAGAGAACATACCCTTTTTTCCGCTCGATGCACTTGGCATTTAGTTTATATCGATTGGCGATTTTGGTCAACGCTTCGCAAAAATCCTGATAGGAAGTGAAAATCTCCAGATGATAGCTGGATGCCTCTGGATGATTCACAGATCCCCCCGCCAAAAAAGCCCCCCGCAAATAAGCAGCGCGGCAACAGGACTTCTTCACGATCTCAGGAGCGATTCCCGGGATAAACGACAGGCTTTGATCCATGATGCCCAAGTTTTGCAAGATCTCATTGGCCTTATTCGGAATACGCACAATGTAGACGTTGTTCTTTTTCAAACGCATTTTTTTGCGAACCAGCAATTCAGCGTGTATCTGAAACAACCTCTTGATTAACGTGTAAATGCGTCGGGCAATCGCCGCGTTCTCTGTCGTCACATCCAGCACCAGTCGTCCGGCTCCAAACTGCAGACTTCCATTCATTCGAATCAAGGCTGAGAGCTCTGCCTTGCTGCAGCAATCGGCACCCTCCGTCATGGTAAGTTCTTTTTTGGTATGCGCGGCGAATGACATCGACTTCACTACTCCTTCTCTATCTTCAGCACCTTCCGTCTTCGTTTGACGAGTGACACAACCTGCTTGCTGACAGCATGTGCATCATGACGTAGGTATCCATCCTCAAATGTGACTAACGGCTTCGCCACCACGTGGAGACCGAGTTGGCGCAATCGCTTTAGGTCACATCGGACGGGAGCTGCTCCTTTTTCCGCGTATTTGTCCAATACATGGGCAGGCAGCTCGGCTGAATTGACAATGATCGTATCCAGAAATGGTCTATCTACATGTTCATACATGACATTCACGTGCTTGGATGCAGAAAAACCGTCTGTCTCCCCCGGTTGTGTCATGACGTTACAAATGTAGATTTTCGGGGCTTGTGCGTGTGTAATCGCTTCAAATAGCCCGCGTACTAATAAATTGGGAAGGATGCTCGTGTACAAGCTGCCAGGCCCAATCAAAATGGCATCCGCGTCGGCAATCGCCATCAGGGCTTCGCTCAGAGGAACAGCGTCCTCTGGATCAAGAAACACCCGCTTGATTTCTTTGCCAGTCAACGGTATTTGGGATTCTCCGATTACGAGAGATCCATCTGTCATTTCCGCTTTCAACTGAATCGATTGCGTGGAAGCTGGCAATACATCTCCACGCACTGCCAAAACTCCGCTTAATGTTTTGACTGCGGTGACAAAATCTCCAGTGATTTCGTTCATCGCTGCAAGTAATAGATTTCCCAAATTATGCCCTGCTAATCCCGTGCCTGTGGAAAAACGATATTGCATGACTTTTTCCATCAACGGCTCTGTATCGGCCAGAGCAGTCAAGACGTTTCGAATGTCGCCAGGTGGAAGCATATCCATTTCTTCTCGCAAACGTCCAGAGCTTCCCCCATCGTCTGCTACCGTAACAATCGCTGTGATATGCACCGGCTCGTGCTTCAAACCGCGTAGAAGGACGGACAGACCCGTTCCTCCCCCAATAACGACTACCCGTAATGGCCTTGACTGTAGCCTCCCGACTCCCTTAGTAGGCATATGTCACCTCATTATTTCTAATACATATACCACAGGTGGCTTTTTATATACGCTTCAGTCTTTCCTGCCATCTTATGCTCATTTGTTCTTTTCCATGTCTCGATGACTGACACGGACAGAAAAATCTTTGCCAAAGGTTTCTCCCAAATGTTCTGCAATGGCGACCGAGCGATGCTTGCCACCGGTGCATCCGATTCCTATCACAAGTTGACTTTTTCCTTCCCGCTGGTAATGCGGCAGGGTGTACCCCAAAAAGTCCGTAAGCTTTTCTAAGAATTCTTTTGTGTCCTTGTGCTTCATCACATACTCTGCCACGTCTGGATCACATCCTGTTTTCGGACGCAATTCCTCCACATAATGCGGGTTGGGCAAAAAACGGACATCGAACATCAAGTCAGCGTCTATCGGTGCGCCGTATTTGAAACCAAACGATAATACATTAATCGTAAGTGGTGATCCTTGTTGACCGTATTGGTTGATGATTTTTTCTCGAAGCTGAACTGGCTTCATTTGACTCGTATCGATAATCTGATGCGCCCAGCCCTTCATTTCCTCCAACAAACGGCGCTCGGCGTGGATTCCTTCCAAAGGCGAACCGTTCGGAGAAAGCGGATGTCTACGGCGTGTTTCCTTATAGCGAGAAACCAATGTCTGATCGTTCGCATCCAGATAAAGGATATGGTAAGATAATCCATTCATTTGATTGAGGCTTTCCATGGTTACGGCTAGATTTTCAAAAAACTCACGCCCTCGCAAGTCAATCACCAATGCGACTCGCTCAATACTCCCACCAGACTGTTTAACCAACTCAGCAAATTTGGGAATCAGTACAGGGGGTAGGTTGTCTACACAAAAAAAGCCCAGGTCCTCCAAGCTTTGTACAGCAACTGTCTTTCCCGCACCTGACATTCCGGTAATAATCAGGAGATTCATGGCCTTGTCGTTTCCCAATTCCGTCACGCAACTCGCCTCCTACGATTCTGACAATAGCATACCATATTGTCGACCTTATTCGCACCTTTTTGAAACGCTTCCCCTGTTTTTCCAATGACGTCTTCTACAGGAGTACAAGCAAATTTAGAAAAAAAGATGCGTGACTGAATGCCAGCCACGCAACAATTGTTTATATAGATAAGGGGGTCAATTCATTGTCTATAGATTACTCTTGAATTATTTCACCCATGTTACAAGCAGGTTAAGAGATTGTGACATTTTGTTCCTTCAGCTTTTCATTTAGCTCTTCAACATAATGCTGAGCAGATTGAGCAGCGATCGAACCGTCTCCAGTAGCTGTCACGACTTGACGCAGCATTTTTTCGCGTACATCTCCTGCTGCAAAAACACCTTTTACTTTGGTGTTCATTTTTTCGTCTGTCAGTACGTAGCCTGCGTCGTTGGTGATGCCCAGTGGGCGCACGCTTGCAGTCAATGGGTCCATACCTACATAGATGAACACCCCATCTGCTGGATATTCTCTTTCTTCACCTGTTTTGGTGTTTTGCAAGAGAACCGCTTGTACTTTGCCTTCGCCACGGATCTCTTTTAGTTCTGTATCCCAGATTACTTCGATTTTTTCGTTATCGAAAGCGCGTTTTTGCAGGATTTTCTGTGCACGGAACTGATCACGACGGTGTACGATTGTCACTTTGGAAGCGAAGCGAGTAAGGAACACTGCCTCTTCTACTGCGGAGTCTCCCCCACCAACAACCACCAGCTCTTTATTGCGGAAAAATGCACCGTCGCATACCGCGCAGTAAGAAACGCCACGCCCGGACAATTCTTTTTCGCCTTGTACACCGAGCAAACGATGCTCTGCACCAGTTGCCACAATAACAGATTTGGTCAAGTATTCCTTGTCACCCGTGATAACGCGTTTGTACGGTTCTTCATCGCGGATTTCCTTGATCTCACCATATGCATACTCTGCACCGAATTGTTGTGCATGCTCAAACATTTTTGTAGAGAGATCAGGGCCAAGAATGGAAGTGAAACCTGGGTAGTTCTCGATATCTTCCGTGTTCGCCATTTGACCGCCTGGAATTCCTCTCTCCAGCATCAATGTGCTCATGTTCGCACGGGATGTATATACAGCAGCCGTCATTCCAGCAGGGCCAGCTCCGGCTATAATGACATCATAAATTTTTTGGTCGCTCATGCTTGTTGCCTCCTCATCTCACACAGTTCTGTTTCCTTATTTAAATTAATTATAAAGTAATAATCTATTTAAAATCAAGTGTCGACAAAACTTTGACGCACTTTGCCAAGGTTGCGGCAGAAATGCCATATTTTTGAGCTAGAAGGGCTTGTGACTGTTTTTCGTTCGTTATCGTTCCGTATACATATTCTAATGCTGCGACCCACGCTACTTCTTTTCGCACTTGTACCTGACTTTGGGCATGTTCATGATGCTTGCGCCATACATCAAGGCACCATTCTCCAGCCTCTTGCTTGCCCTGCGCGAGCAAATAATGGCTTATGCCTTCTTCTATACTGCTCTTTTGC